>JADGBV010000123.1 GCA_015231345.1 Planctomycetota bacterium | reverse complement strand
ATAAAGAAGCCGACAAGGCCTGCTACATCGTAGGATTGTTCTGCTAGGCAGGCTAAAAAAGCGAGGGCAACGAGACTTGGGAAGCCAATTCTGCCGACTTTCAAACCCGTCCATGAGTCCCTTAAAATGGGTCCAGCCATAAGGATGCAGGCGAAGAGCTGCTGTAATGTGCCAGAGAAACTATTGCCTAGGTAAGAGCTAAGAGCTCCGCTCATAAGCAGGATACTCGAGAGTATGGCGAGGTTGAGGCGAGACTTAACTTGGCCCTCGCTTAGGGGCTCATGAACGGGGCAGCAATGCGCTGGGTTGTGCTCATGAGGGTGTGTGCTGCTTTGACTATGCCCATCATGAGCAATCTTATTAGGAGATGACTCGCTATTATGAGCGTGATTAGGTGTTTGGGTACTTTGGTGACTCATTTGTTGTAGCCCCCTTGTTTAGCTTCCTTGGCTTTGTTTTGCTCATCTTGATCGCGTAAATGCTTAATGATGGGGTCCTTGCCGAGATTAAGCCTTAAAGTTCCGCCAGCTTTGAGCACATAGCTTTGGTCTTTATTATTCTCTAAACCAGCTTTGATGGCATTTTGCAGTTTAAGTTTCAAGAAAATATCTGCTTCATTATCGGGGTAGTTGCTTTTTATCTTTTCTAGGTTATGAGCCTCGGCTTTAAGTGAAGCTTTAAGAGAAGATGCCTCAGCTTGAGCTTGTCCCAGGAGAGCAAGTTTGCTGGCATTGACTTCTTGCCTTAAACCAGAAGCAAAGCCCAAGGCATCATTTTTGAGCGACTCTTTGCCCAGTTGCATGCGCTGAACATTGTCAAAGGCATCCTGGGTTTCAGCTGGGACCTGAGGTTTTTGCAGGTCTAGTCGTATGACTTGAAGTCCTGAATTCAAGTCAAGTAACTTTTGCTTCAGTGTGCTCTGTGTATGCGAACGGAAGCGCTCGTGTCCCTGTAGTAATTCGTCGATGCTCCACCTAGAGCAATGTTCCGTGGAAATGCTTTCTATAAGAGAAGTAAGAAGTTGGGGTGCGGTTTCTAAATCGGATGAACCAAAAAATTCATAGGCCTTTTTGGTATCGCTTAACTTATAGGTCAATGTCCAGCCAAAATGAATGAGATTACCTTCACGGGTTAAGAGGACCTTCTGTGAAGCAGGGGCTTCTTCCATATTACTTGTGCTGGTGCTGAAGGTATTGACGCTCAGGTGACGGTGAGATGCCGTATCAAAAAGGATAATGCGATCGATGAAAAAAGGCAGGGCGAGTAAAAAACCAGCCTCATGAACTTCTTCTTGCCACTGCCCCCACCTTTCAATGTAGGCGACTTTTCCTTGGGGAATCGTGCTCATGCCTGAGAATAGAAAGAGAAGCATTAAAAGAATAAAGAGCTTGCCGAAAAGCTTGTAACAGAGCTTTAAGGCTTCTTCAAGCTGGAGTAAACCTAGCTTTTCAATGTTGATATTGTGGTTGTCTTCTTTCAAAATGAGGTGCTTCTCAAGATATCCAGAGGGGGAACACTGGGGTCGAGCACCAAAGTGGACCTGCCCTCAAGGAGGGCTTCCAAACTTTCTATTTTTTTGAGCTTGATGGCAAGATCTGGGTGCTTGGCTAAGGTGCGGTAAGCCTCGATAGAGTCAGCTTCAGCTTGGCCGAGGATTTCTTTGACTTGACCTTGGACTTCGGCTAATGTCCTGTCGTACTCAGATTGAGCGCTTGAACGTATCTTTTTGGCTTCAGCTTCACCTTCTGCTTTGAGTTTTTCGCTAATGAGTTGCCTCTCGCTATTCATTTTGCTGTGAACATTTTCGAGGACGGACTCGGTTAGGCCTAAGCGGTTGAAGCCAACGGAGAGTATATTGATGCCATACTGCTTACCGACTTCGCTTTGAAGCTTTTCATGAAGGCGCTTTTCCATTTCTATGAGATTGCGGGAACTGCTGCCTTTACTCGGGAAAAGGTCCTCGAAACTCATGGTGCCCAATAAGGCTGTTTGCGCTCCTCGGAGATAATCTTTGAGGTTGGCTTCAAATTCAGTTGGTGAGCTAATCTTTTCCCAGAAGGTGACGCTTTGCTCAGGGTCTATTTCCCATAATACATGGGATTGGACGATTAGGCTATTTTGATCGCTAGTGAGTATTTGCTCTTCAACCCCTTGGGTTAAATGAGCTTTGGCGTCAAAGGAGATTATATCTTGAAATGGCCAAGGTAATTTGAAATAATAGTTGGGTGTGTGTTCTTTTTTAAGGGCTTTGCCAAATGAGGTTAAGATGACGATCTTGCCTGTTTTTACGACATAGACCGAGGAATAACAGGCGAGGACAATGAGAATAATAAAGACGCCGGAGAAGGTTTTGAATTGTTTCAACATAGTTATTCTCTTGCTTGTAGGCTACGTTCTAATAAATCTGTGTCCAGAGCTTCTTCCAAGTTGAGCTGTTGGAGATGGGAATCTGTTTGGTTTAAAATAAGCACTTTTTTCATATCCTGGCTTTTGGCATTTAAAGCCTCAAGGCGTTTGCGCTCCAAGTAAATTCTGGAGTGAGGTTTAATGGCAGCTGCAGCTTTTTGGAAGTAATTTAAATCGCCCAGAGCGAGGGATTTGATTTGTGCCGCTTTTGCTTTGGCTTGTTCGATTTGACTATGACTTTCGGCTTCAATTTGATTGACTAAAGAAGAGGCTTTAGCTTGAGACTCAAGTATGGCGATGCTTTTTTGAAAGCGGGAATTGACTGTTTGGTTGAAAGCTTCGATGGTACTGCTTGGTGGGTGTATTTGAGGCAAGCCTAGGTGTGTGACTCGTACGCCTAATTTGAGTTCGTTGAGCCTTGCCTGGAGTTTGGCTTGTAGGTTTTGCTCAAAATCGTATTTGGCAACGCTGAGTAAGACTTGTCTTTTTGTGTCTAAGCTTTCGAGGGAAAGGACTCTGAACATTTCTTTTTCAATTAAATCCTTTGGCTTCTTGTGAAGAAAAAGGTATTGATAAGCATTGTCTATTTCGTAGTTTAATACGGCGTTAAAGGCATAACGCTCTAGGGCAAGGCCTGTGGTATTGTTTTGACTGTCCCTTACGAGAAAGAATTCATCATCGGGGTTATGATCCTCTTCTTGCCAGAGTAAACTATGACTATCTTCCGGCTCACCAATAGCAATACGGTGCATCTTGCCCTTATTCAAGAATTGAATATTAGCTATGGGCCATGGTGCTTTGAAGTATAAGCCTGGGCCCACTGGTTCGCTCACTTTGCCTAAGGTGGAGATGAACGCAACGTAGCCTTGATTGACCACACCAACACAAGAACCTAAGGCAAAAAAGAATAGGCCGCTAAGGGTCCACAAAACTATTTTTTTGCCAAGGAGGTCTTGGATATTAGATTGGAAATCGTAACCGAATTGGTAACTGACGGCTTCTTTTCCGGCGCTTTTGAGCGTGGCGCCCAAATGCATTCTAGCAATGATGGGGCAGCTTGGCGGGAGTTCGGCTTGGTCGATTTTGTAGAGCGAGGCTAAACTGCGCGCGAGTACCTCAAGGAGGTAAAAAGCGATGATAATTTGTGGGATGTAAAAGAGATAATCGTGAATAAAAAGGAAACTATCATTATGGCTAAGCGCCAAACACATAAGGGTAAGAGCGAGCAAGCTCTGGTAGAGGCCCAGTCCACCAAGTACTGAGACGTGCCCTTGTTTGAGAGGCAGGGAAAGACCAAGCAAATAACGAGATAAAATATAAGTGCAGCAAGCCCTGAAAAGGTAAAGCCCTGCCTGAGTAGCGGAGGAAAATTCCGCCATGCTTTCTGGTAGTTGACCACGCTGCAGTTGGATCGCTAAAAGAGCAAAAAGAATAAGGCTTAGCAGACTTAATAGAGGGTGCAGTCTTTTGCGAGTAAAGTGTATTTGTCTTTTGAGTAGAACGCTTTCGTAAGATTGGTCGAAGAGTTGTGCCGACTCAGGCTTGGAGGAGATTCTGTTTTCTTCTAAGAGTGACTTTTTCTGTAAAAAAAGTTCGGCCAGGGCGCTCAACCATAGGGGAAGTGAGGCTAAATCCCAAAGCGTGAGTGTGAGTAGACTAAGGCTAAGGGAGCTCCAGGCGAAAAGGGCGAAGGCCAAGTCCAAAAGGAAGAGGCTTAGGGCAAAAATGCCTAGGACCCTCAAGGGATGGTTGATGCGATCCACATTCATGTGTAGTCCCTTTTAAGGAGCGCAAAAATTCCCATGCAGCTGAAGGCTGCGCTGAGAGAAAGAGCATATGCCGCTCCGTCTATAAGGTAAGTCCAGGTGATGAGCCTTTTTAAATGGATCATCTCGGCCATCCAAAATAAGTGAAAATCAGGTATGAGCGCCAACGTGTGATGTATGGCTCCTTCTCCTGAGCTGAGAGATTCTTGTAGACCTGTGGACATAAGGCACAAGAGTAAAAAGATAATGCAGAAGACAAGGTTTAATAAGGGGCCAGTGAAAGAACTTAGGGCCACAGAAAAGCTGCAAATAACGATGAGAAGCAGAAGCATCATGCCAGCTGCTTTTAAAAATTCTATCACGATGGCATGATCTGGTAAGGGGAGTTCTAACGAGGGGCTTAGCCAGTAGGTAAAAGCCAAGATGAGAGGGTTTAAGAAAAACCAGCCGCCAAAAATAAAACTGATAATATTGAATTCTAAAATATAATTGAGTATGCCAGCTAATATGGCAAGAGCGAGCAACCCAAAGCTCAGGCTGAGCATAGGAATGAAATTGTAAACGGTGGAGGCCGTGTCGGGAGTTCCTGTGATCGTACTCATCCAGCCTACGGTGGTGAGGATGAAAAAATAAAGTATGAGGGCACACATGATCCCCAAGAGTTTGCCAAGGTAATAGGCGGGGATGCTCACTGGCTTGGAAAGGAGTGAGAGTATGGTCCCAGAGCTAATCTCTTTATAGAATAAACTCGTAGAGATGATGGATAGGTAAATGACACCGCCCAGCATAAAGGTGCTAAGGAGGTTGCTGCGTAGGAGCTCTGCTCCTCCACTCATGGCAAAGGTGCTGAAAGCTGGTGCGCTCAGCATGAGTAAGGTGAGAAGAAAACAAGTCATCAGGCCACTGGAGTGCCTGATGGCTTCTTTAAATGTCATGGATGCAATAGCCAGAGTTTTCAAGGCTGAGCTTTATCTCCTTGTTCTGCTATTGAGCCATTGTTTTGAGATTAGTTTCCGTCAGCAATAGCTTCGGCAAGAACTTCGGGCGGAGGCTCTGCGGATTCAGTTATATTAAAGGTCAAGCCATCTTTGCCTTTCGAGATAAGGACTTCGCTGGCCCCTTCTAAATTACCTCGTAGCATAAGCTCGCTTAACTCGTCTTCCACATAACTTTCGATGGCTCTGCGTAAAGGTCTGGCACCAAATTTGGTGTTATAGCCTTTGTCGATTAAGAATTCCAAAGCATCTTTATCGAAAACGATCTCAATGCCTTTTTCTTTAAGCCTTTTGGCCACGATAGAGGTTTCAATAAGAATAATTTCTTCGATGTCTTTTCTGATTAAGTTGCGGAAAACAACTGTTTTATCGAGTCGGTTTAAGAATTCAGGACGGAACTCTTTGTCGAGGTCATTCTCAAGACGTTTTTTGATGCTGTCGTAGTTCTGCTCTTTATCAGTGCTGGTAAAGCCTACTGAACCACTTTTGAAGTGCTGAGCGCCGACATTCGAAGTCATAATGACCACAGTATTTCTAAAGTCCACGGCGCGATCAAAAGAATCCGTAATACGACCTTCTTCCATCATTTGCAGTAAGATGTTGAATACATCGGGGTGAGCCTTTTCAATTTCATCTAGAAGAATGACTGAATAGGGTCTTCTGCGAACTTTCTCCGTGAGTTGCCCACCTTCTTCATAGCCAACAAATCCGGGAGGTGCTCCTATGAGTTTACTGACATTGAATTTTTCCATATATTCAGACATATCGATCTGGATTAGGGAATCCTCTTCGCCAAATAAAAATTCAGCTAGAGCTTTGGCCATATGAGTTTTACCCACACCAGTTGGGCCAACAAAGAGAAAACAACCCACGGGTCGTTTTGGGTTTTTGATGCCGGCACGGGAACGACGGACTGCTTTGGCGACAGTTTCTACCGCTTCGTCTTGGCCGATAATTTTTTTCCTTAAATGGCCTTCCATCTCTATGAGGCGATCGGACTCTTTTTTGTCGATACGAGTCAGAGGGATGCCGGTCATCATGGCGACTACTTCGCTAATGACATTTTCGTCCACAATGTTATTGCGTTTTTGAGTTTCAACGGATGACTTGCTTTTTTCAGTGTTGATTTCTTGGCGGATTTGCTCCGCTTCATCACGGTATGTGGCGGCTTGTTCAAATTGTTGATTAGCCACGGCCGATTCTTTTTGACGCTCTAGCTCGCGAATTTTCTCTTCCTTGTCTTTGAGTTCGGGAGAAACAACTGTGTTGCGTAGGCGTAGACGAGAGCCACTTTCGTCAATCACATCGATGGCTTTATCGGGAAGGAAGCGGCCATTAATATAGCGATCCGAGTATTCTGCGGCCATTTTGAGGGCTGAGTCTGTATAGGTGACACGGTGATGGTCTTCATAGCGAACCTTGAGGCCTTTGAGGATTTCGACAGCTTCAGTAACACTAGGCGGGTCGACTTTAACGCTTTGGAAACGACGTTCGAGAGCTGTGTCTTTTTCGATGTACTTTCTGTACTCATCGAGAGTTGTCGCTCCAATACACTGAATTTCGCCACGGCTTAAAGCAGGTTTAAGAACGTTGGAAGCGTCAATGCTACCTTCGGCTGCACCTGCACCGACAAGAGTGTGGAGCTCATCGATAAAAAGAATGACTTCTTTATTTTTCGTCACTTCAGTCATGACGGTTTTGATTCTTTCTTCAAATTGACCACGGTATTTTGTGCCAGCGACCATGAGGGCTAAGTCTAAAATGACCAAACGTTTATTTTGTAGTAAATCGGGCACATTGCCTTCAAGAATGCGTTGTGCTAGGCCTTCCACAATGGCTGTTTTCCCGACGCCGGCTTCACCTAGGAGTACTGGGTTATTTTTGCTACGGCGGCAAAGGATTTGTAACATTCTTTCGATTTCAGCACTTCGACCAATTACGGGGTCAAGCTTACTTTGCTTGGCCATTTCGGAGAGGTCACGACCAAAAGCATCCAGTGCTGGGGTTTTTGATTTCCCTTGTTGCTGAGGGTTGTCGGGCATGCCTGGCTGAGGCGGAGTGGAGCCGACACCAACGGGTTCGGCATCAGCGCCTAAAATTTTGAGGACTTCTTTTCTCACAAGGTCGAGCTCAATGCCCATGCTGATCATAACTTGGGCTGCTTCACTATCGTTTTCGCGGATAAGACCCAATAGTAAATGTTCTGTGCCAATGTAATTATGGCCTAAGTTGCGCATTTCTTCTAAGGAATACTCAAGCATTTTTTTGGTGCGTGGGGTAAATGGCAACTGCCCCATGGTGACCGTATTGCTACCAGGCTGAACAATTTTCTCGATTTCGAGAAGAACTTTTTCTGGGTCCACATTAAGATTTTCAAGAATATTGGAGGCGACGCCACTGCCTTCTTTGATTAAACCCATAAGCACATGCTCGGTGCCAATGTAGTCATTGTTTAAGCGCTCAGCCTCTTGACGGGCTAAAGCGATAACTTTTCGTGCCCGGTCTGTGAATTTATCAAACATATACTACGATTCCTAGTTGTGCATTCCTTATTTTCTAAGCAAAGTTTGTGCCAAACGCCAAATCAGCTCATAAGCTGAATGACATGTCATTCTGGCATGATATGAATCCTTTTTTCTGGCACTATGACACCGTCTTTGCTCATGAAATTATTGACTCATTTGAGCTTTTACAAGTGATTTTTTGCTTTAACTTAAGGGTTTTCCTTTACCAGCTGCCTGATAGTTTAGCGAAAAAAGCTTCGGCTAAATCGTCAATGGCTTCGATACTCGCTTCCCTTTCTTTAATTTCCTCTTCAGATTCACTGCTCATACGGAATGTGCCCGAGCTATTCTTCAAGGATTTATTTGTGACGGTGAGGTCTTTAACGCCATTGGGGCCGTCAACCTTAGCGCTAAAGGTAATGATCATTTGCGCTTCAACGACTCGTCCCGTGATGCGGTCCCTTTCTTTCTCTAGGATTCTCACCGATTTGATAAAGCCGGATATTTTATGCGTGGCTTCGCTAACTCCGGTAATTTTGGCATCGCGATTTCGCCTGAGTACGGTCACTAAACTATTCTGCAGTTCAGAGCCAAAGAGGCGATAGGCTGATTTATTGCCTAAATCATCGATGTAGTACTTACCCCTAAGATTGCTGGAGCCAGTGCCGAATTGGTACTGACAGCCTAAAAAGCCAAAGCATAGCAGTGCAGCTAGAAAGAGCTTTTTCAAAGTTCTTCTTTCACTCTTTTGAGTAAAGCGCTGGCTTCAGAATGAGCAAATTGAAGTTCTGGTTTGGCTAAGATGTCTTCTAAATAAAGCTTGGCGGCATCCCATTTGCGGGCGGTGCAGTAAAGTCTAGCACTTTCAAGGTGTTTTCGGCCAAAGCGTAGGTGGGTTTCTTGAAGGAGCTTTTCGGCTTTTTTGCGTTGTAAGCCCATGGGGAATTCACTTAAATAGCCCTCGAGGTAGCGCTGAGAATTCTCCAAGCTTTCGCCATCGTAATTGGCGCCTTTATTCATGCCGAGAAAACATTCGGCAATGAGTACTTCTGCATCGGCAGAAATGGCTGAACCAGGTTGCTTGCGGCCAATGCTTTTGAGGGCAACGAGAGCTTCTTCCCAATTCGATCTTTTCATGTGAATAATAGCGGTGCTCAGCAGACCTTCGGATGCTTTGAGGCTATAAGGGTCGTGAGTGACGACGAATTCAAAAGCTCTAATCGCCTTACTATAGCGATTGATACTTTGGTAATTGGCATCTTTGGCGACAATATATTGTTTGCCGACTTCAAAGGCTAAATCTACTAAGCGGGTGATTTCAAATGAATCGGGGTAATCTTCCCCATACTCTTCGATGATTTCAAGAGCTTTTTTGGGTTGCCCTGATTCGTAGTAGATGCCAGCGATAAGAATGAGGACTTTTTGGCCCAGCTTTAATTCTGGGAACCAGCGCACGAGCACATTATATTGGTTGAGTGCAACGCCGTAGTTGCCATTTTTTGTGTTATCTTTAGCGAGTTTGAGCAGTTTCTCAGGAGTGTCGACGTTATATTCTTCAAGACGTTTTAAGCGTCGCTTATTGCGCCTTCCCGTTTCTCCGCCACTGAGAGTGGGCGCTAATAGGGCGATGAGTAAGAATAAGCAAGTAAATGTTTTCAAGGTGAATTTCCTGGAAGATGATAAGAGTTCGCTGAATGAGCAAAACCTATGAGGGGCAGGAGTTTACTGATGATGCTGGGACCTGCAAGTTGTCTGTGCATTCGCTCAGGGCAATCACCGTGAATCACTTGTTTTTCAGGCTTTCTTGATTTGACGAAGGATTCTTTTCACAATGCCATCGCGCTGGATATTAAGAGGCAAGCGCGCATAGAGGAA
>JADGBV010000122.1 GCA_015231345.1 Planctomycetota bacterium | reverse complement strand
CTGCCTCAAAGAGAAACCTCCATACAGTAACAATTGCAGGAGGAGAACCAACTCTTCACCCTGATATTCATGATGTTATAAAATTCTTAAACGCTGAAGGGATGCGTACTGTTTTATTAACCAATGGGAATAAAGTAACTCGTGAATATGCTTCTGAGTTAAAAAAAACGGGAATAGACCTTGTGCTTTTTCATATTGATTGGGGGCAAAGCCGGGCTGAGTATTCGGGAGATATTTCTCGCGAAAAACTGAAGAGTTTGCGACAAGAAAAAATACAGATCTTAGGCAAAGCTGGGATTGATACGGGTATTGTTGCTACAATATATGATGAACAGTTTGGTGACCTAGATGATTTGATCAATTTGATCTCTACATCAAATTACGCTCACTTTCTCCTCGCAACTCTTGATTGGGCTCCATCTGGTTTCGAGGCAATCCAGGGGAATATCGATAATGGTTTATTTAAGGTCGATCAAGGAGAGATAGAAAAAGGTGAAGTTTTGAAACACGATATGCTTTTGAAATCAAGACAACTACTCAAAGCTAAGGGCATGGCCCCCTTTGGTTACATTGGGTCAAGCGCAGATAAAGATGATCACCGCTGGCTTTGTTTCTCATCAGCAACGGCAGTAAATAGTACAGGTGAGACCTTCACAGCCAGCATGACCTCTTCGCTCTCTGAGCGTGTGCTTATAAAATTAGTCCGCTTCATCACAGGCAAGTATATGTATTATGTCCCTCGAAATGCAATTCGCTTTGCCATTCAACTTATGCTCAACTCACTAACAGGAGGACGATTTTTGTCTAACTGGCGCATTTTATTTAAAGCTATGAGTCCAGGGACTTCTCTCCATGAGAAAAGGTTTGTCATTCAGAAAGGCCCTAATATGGATAAAGACGGCCAAATTGTGCATTGCGACCATTGTCCAGATGCTACAGTAGTGAATAACAGTCTAATTCCCATATGTTTATCAGATTGTGTTGAGCAGGTTAAAGCCTGAGGGTTTTTGATCTGAAAAAATAAAGACCAATTGCTTTACCCTTTCGTTGAGGGGCAATGGTTTGGTTCAGATAGGATCATACAACCAGAATTACAAGATTTCTTTTCATGAACAGACGACCGAAGTGATGTCCACAAAGAAGAAATGTCATTATTTGCGATATTGCCAACAGATTCTCTACTGAAATCGCAAGCTTTAAAGTCCCCACTATGAGAAATGCTAAACATTGATGTGCCACCAGGGCACCCGTAATTTCCTGGAGAGACTAGGTGCCCATACCACCAGATTCCCGGTGCTTTCTTTATTTGCCACCATTTCTCAATCAACTGGCGTAATTCATGATAATACTTAGGGTTTGTATTCTTAATGGAACCACAGGAGGGTTGCTTACCCACTGGCAAAAGGTCATATATAATGACTTCATTTACTTTTAATTCAAGAGAGAGACGAAGTATGCCTTCTAAGGTGCCATCGTATAGCCTCTCTGGAGAAACAAAGGTCGAGAGTGCAGTGAGCATTCCTTGTTTTTTAGCTGCATGAATACCTGCTATGGCGGCATCAAATGCTCCACTCTTGTGCCTATGATTATCATGAGCCTTAGCCGAGGGAAAATCAATGGAGACCGCAACTCTTCTTAAGCCTGCCGCATATAATTCCTTGACTCTACTTTTGAGCATTGATCCATTGGTGTAAAGCAAGCAAGTCGCTTTTTGCCTGTCGATGGATGAGATAATTTCAGGTAAATCAGGCCTCATTAGAGGTTCTCCACCATTGATAATAATGGTAAAGGCTCCCATTTCTAATGATTGAGATATTATATTCTTCCATTCCTCTGTAGATAAGTCGCGACCCGGTTGGTCGTAAGCAAAACAATGATCACAGGAATAATCGCAGGTATCGGTGATAGAGAGGCTAGCCAAGCCTGGAGCTTGCACCCCTGACCTGAGTGAGTTTACAAGCCGCGCCATAGATTTTTGCTGAACTGGACTGTATTCTGCCGGGATAGATAAACTCCTCACAGGAAGGTTATCTTCCCAGCCTATTATTTTTGAATGCCCAAGAAGTTGAATGACGGCCTCCTCTTTGACTTTCTTAAGGAAGGAGAGCCCATGCATAGCCTTCACAAAACGATATCGCAATTGACTCATCATTTACCTGTGACCTCAGTAGGTGTTGTACAATTATGAATTTTAGGTGCTCCATGACAGCAGCATGGTGATGAAGAGCCATTTCTCGTAATGAGTTCTAAAGCACAACGCGCAATTCTATTTTCATCAATACAATCCGGATCCATAACATTATTAACTGCCACCAGAATAATGTTTTTGGAGGTGTAGCCTGTCATAAATCCAAAGAAATGAGATGCCAATGATAGCCAGCGAGAGGGGGGAGTTTCCCGTAATATATAGTAAAGAGGAACTATATTCTTGGTGAAGAAATTTGAACGCATCTTGTTTTGATACAACCTCTTATACAGACCATTTTGGTTGACAAGAGAGTCAATTGGAGTCACCCCATTTTTACTGGTAAGCAATATAAGATTAGCTGAGCAATCGGGATGAACCTCACTGTTCCAGGGTTTAAATACTGGGTGGGGCCAAAAGTTTTCCCAAGAAATACTGTGAGAGAAAAGTTGAGAATTTTCTAAAGCCTCGATGACGGCTTCTCGGTCAACAACTGTATCAGAGGGTAAGAGGTAACGCCCTACGGGAAAAGCTATTTGGAAATTCAAAATTTTAAGCCACGGGCTTTTTGTAACACAATACCTAAGTAGTTCACCAGCCTCCATTACATTGAGAGAGGTGACAGTACAGGTTAAACCACACCGAACTCCTAACTCCACCATTGCATCGACTGCCTTTTTTTTGATAGCGACTAATTTTCCTCCTCTTATTTTATGACAAATCGTATCGTTAAGAGTATCAAATTGCAACAATAGCATGTAAAGCCCTTTCTTCTTTAATACTTGAAGTATATCTGGGTCCTCAGAAATTTTATGTCCATTTGTCGCAATGGTCGTTCGGAAGCCTTTGCTGGAGAATATTTCAACAAGCTCTGGAAGATCGGGATGACAAAAGGGTTCTCCTCCACTTAAAACGACCGACTTTCCGTGTCGTTTTTTTAACTGTGCAGCCAGTTTCTTTGCTTCAGTAGTGGAAAGCATCCAGCTAGAATCACTTTCTCCACATGAATTAAAGCATACAGGGCAACAATAGTTGCATGCATTTGTAACCTCAACAATGTAACTCCATTTCATATCTCTTTCAGGTGAAGTAGCTGAGACTGAAATAGAACTCCGAGCTCTATACTTCAAAAACATATTGGCATTGGAGGAGATAAGGCTTTCTCTTTTACCCTCTGGGCAGTCTACCACAAATATAATGTCGT
This sequence comes from Planctomycetota bacterium, assembly GCA_015231345.1. Classification (GTDB taxonomy): domain Bacteria; phylum Planctomycetota; class JADGBV01; order JADGBV01; family JADGBV01; genus JADGBV01. The sequence continues at coordinate 6,270 of JADGBV010000122.1, read as the reverse complement.
TTTCTTCCCGAATGACTTGAGCTGAATGAGACTGATTGCATTTTTTACAAAAAGCACTTGTGCTATTTATGAATTCACCTTTACCTTGCATCTCGTTTCAAAAATGACTCCTGTGAAATTGAAGTAATAATGCTCTTATACAATGATAACATCGTATTAAACTGATCCATTCTTATATTCCGAGGACTATCTGCAGGAGTATGATAATAAGGATTATTGCAGTAAGTGCTAATTGAAGGGATACCAGACTTCATGAAGGCATCGGCATCCATAGGTAGGGTGGAACTACACAGACTGTAATAGGGGTTCAGAGGGCAAGGAAGATAAGATTTTGCCAATAGACTAAAAAATGGTATATGCTTGATGGTTGAGAATGAAAAAAGTAATGTTTTAAGGTATGTCCCTTTTGCGGGTAAAGGCATTTCGAGATTAAAAAAGACGTTGTAGCATTCGATATTGTTATTTTCCACATGCCATTTTGAGCCTAACATACCCAATTCCTCTCCATCAAAAAAAATAAAACGAAAATTCCCTTTATGCTTTTCTTGAACGAAACACTCAATAAATCGTATCAGCATTAGGACACCTATGCCATTGTCCTGAGCGCCAGCCCCCCAACTATCATAATGGGCTCCCATTACGGTGCACATGCTTTCTGGTGAATTATTAATGTCTACCACTAAGTTGACACCTTCTGCTGAACTAGAGGTACGAGCATAGCTCAGCATCACCTTCTTTCCAAGATGAGACTTTAATTGCTGCCAATCTTTTCCCCTGATAGACATCACTGGCATCTTTAAAATGGGAGAACTTCCAGACTGACAAGCGCCGACGTGAAAGTATTCTTCATGTGGACTAATAATGAGTAGCGCACGAGCGCCAGCTCTGAGCGCATTCTTTGTTTGATCTGCTCGATGAATACAAGGATTGGCTTTGCATACGGCAATACATCCATGGACATTTCTCAATTTGAATTCTAATGATGAGCCATACCCAACTGAAATAAGTGCTTCAGCAAACTCCTCGCATTCCTGTCCTGTGTACTCTAATAATTTTGTTTTTATTGTGAGGCCTGCTGTTGTGACCGATGAGTGCACTTGGGTACAGTAGCTAATGGGAAATGACTCTTCGGTCATTTTTAAAGAATCCCCGGGTAGCTGAGATAGTGTTCGACAAATCAACTCTCTTGCCTTATGGTTCCCCTCTCCTCCACTCTTTCGAGATTCATAAGAAGTGAACTCCTCAAGGAAGCTTGCGTTACTAACCTTTTCAGTTTTCATGACAAAGAAGATCTTCTTCACCCTCAGATGCAAGCATATGTCCATGAAAACACTTCTCCCAACCTTCCTCAGATGATAATACTGATGGTTTTACATCGCCCGCCTTCACTCCTAAAGAAATCATTCTGTTCTGGTAGCTTTCATGAGCCTGACCGGAAGCGCTGTCTATTTGAAAAAAACAGGGGGCTGCGAGCTGTCCTGTTCTACGAGAATACTGATAGTGATAATTATCAGAAAGTTCACTATCGAGAGTTAGTAGAAGTTTCGATATACATGTCGCACTTAATTCAACACCTTCAAGGAAAAGACAGTACCTTGGAGGGGAGCCCGAACTTTTTAGTGGTGCTAATAGAGAGAATGAAGGCATAATAGAAAATTTATCTCTAATCAGAGCCATGACATTACCCACTTGGATTGGGTTGAGTTTTTCTCCGGTAAGGTCTGATACGCCATTATCTTTTCCCATAAAATCCATTAGAGGGATTTGATTATAATAGCCTGATATTCTAACAATATCATCGCTAATATATCGATATAACCCTCCCGCTGTAGTGACTACAAGGTTATAGGATGCACCGACTTTAAGTTCATCAGCAAGCCAAGTTTTATCTGAGTCCATTTCCTTAAATTCAAAGAAGTGTGAATTGATTGCGAGGGCTGGGCTCTTATCTGGCAGAAAGGGAATTGATGTGATAGCTTCTGTTGCAACCAAGCCTTTACCTTGCATATGAACATTTGGAAAGAACTTATGGAGATCGAGGGCGTACTCCTTGCTCGCTCCGTCTGTCCAACAACTAATGACTTTCAAGTGAGGCCAAATTAACTGGAATAGGGGTAAATCTGAAGTTTCTGATAATAGGCGATCAATTTCTAAAACTCTCTTATTTATTCCATAGAGTCCTATGCCAGACATCCTAGAAAGAACTTTTTCACGATGACGCATAAAGTAATCGATCAATACTGTAAGAAAAGTCGGGCTCCATACCGATATTAGTCGTAGGTTTTTGTCAGCCAGCAAATATGCCAGGGTCGTGAGCCTGAATTCATCTATGCATTGTATCCTCGCAACTGAAGATGGAACAGAACTAACGATCCCATGTGCTATTTTACCACATAAACCGAGGTATTCTGAGTCCGAGTCAAAACCGATCTTTACCACTCCAGAGGTTGATTCTTTATGCATTGATGGAGAAAGAGACCAATAACTTGATCCGCCTTTCAGCTCAGGAAACTGCTTGTGCAGGGAATAGACCCAAGGGTTGATCGCGTGATGAAATTCACGTTTTAAAGAATGTGTATAAGGTATTAATTTTGAATCAGATGAACTTCCACTTGTCGGTTCAAATAGGAGAACCTCTTCTTCAGTCAGAATCCCTTTTTTACCTTTTCCTATTTCTGAAAGGTAAGGGGAATAATCTTCATAGCGTGACAAGGGCACTTGACTTCGATAACTGTCGACACTCTGAATAGAAGAAAATGAGCCATTTTTACCAAATAATGTATTAGTATTTTTCTTGAGCAGTTCATGTAAATGCTCTTCCTGTGTTCGTCGCAAGCGCAATGAATTTTGACGAAATTTTTCAAATGATCTTCGGCACGAAGCTAACCACAGGGCGTTCACCACGGGCTGTAGCAAGCAATTCATGATATGACTTCCAATTGCCTTAATATAGCTGGTCGGAGATTTGATTTTTCAAAACGCGCCAGACAAACGAGTTCATCACCTTGTGAGTGCCGAGGGTTTCTTTCTTCGAAAAAACGTACATGAGGGTCTGAGCGTCGCCCTTGTGTAACCTCTCCCTCATCCTCTATGACGCATTGTGCATTTGAGGCTGCGCTAATAACCCCTGGATCCTGCATCATACGATCTCCAAAAAGATAAAGAGCGATATTCTGACACAATTCCTTTTCAAAGGGTGTGACTTGCCCTTTTAGGCCTGGGTAATAGGTATTGAAGAAAACCGAAAGAAAACGATATGTTTTGTACCCTTTTGAGGTTAACAGCCAATACAGTTTCTTAGATCCATTACTCTGGAGGTAATCAAGCATCATCCTACCCCAGCAAATTGAAAGGTGCATGCCACCCCGGTATGGTCTATCAACAATAGTATCACCAGAAAAGACAACGCCTACCTGCTCCCCGGCATATGAATGGAGGAAATATTTCTGAGTGGAGAAGCCACAAAGAGTATCGCCTTGCTCGAGTAAAATGACTTTATCTTTGGAATAAAGGTCATCTTCAAATATTTTATAGTCAACATTCTCATAATAACGCTCCATCAAACTAAACATTTTCCCCTTAAGGGAAGTTGAAATGTCATTGATTTCAGCTATTCGAGTATTCGTTCTCATTATAAGGCCCCCAGTTCAAAATAGGGAATACTCCTATTGATGAGCTTTTCCGTATCAACAGGGGTGCAGCCATCGATAATGTAGAATCGACTATGTAACTGATGTGAAGCTAGTCGAAGGGCATAGTCGTAATGAGGGTCATTCTGGTGAAGTCCAAACATTGCTAAAGAAGAGCTATGATGGAGTGAATCACAAGCATTGCGAAGAAGCCCTGCAAACAAATCTGGCTCACCTCTTTTAACGACAAAGGGAGATAAGTAGATTGGATTAAGTGTGTTTCCTGCCGCAGGAAGCAGAGGTCGCCTAGTACAAGAAGCATAAATATTATATAAAGGGCGAGTGAAACGACTATTATACCCGGTGATGGTGACTTGCCTGCAATGAGACTGATTCCATAAACCGAGCACCCCACATATCTGACCAGATTTTTCAGCTACAATAATATCCTCTAGCCTGAGTCCAGATAGAAGACCCTCTGTTGATCGTAAGTCTTCAACTGAGTAACAGGGGAAGAATGATCTTAACTTTCCTTCGCAGTTTAGAAATGAATGAATTTCTTTCACATCTTGTTCTACTGCTCGGCGGTAGGTGTGCCCAGTCTTTAATGAGGAGGGGAATTTAATCCGTGCAGGATTCACTGAAAAAGTCGTATATCGCCCTGCATTATGATAATCAGGCTTATGCCGATGATTGGCCTCCAGTGTCTTTCGGGCCTTATGATTACCCTCAAGTATTGAAGTGAAGCAAGTCGTAACCTTATGAGATTGAATTTCTTCTTGAAATAACTGAAAAGCTCTATTTAAGGCAGTGCTCTGTCTCCACTTCTTTCCCACTCTCAGTTGACTCATATATCCGATTAATGAAGTCTTGCCTTCGATAAAAACATTCTTCAGCGATAAACAACCGTATCCAGCAACTTCATTCGTAACGGCATCTCTCCCTATAATGACCTCGTGATGGTGGCCTTCTCGTTCTAATGATTTAAAAAAATTAGGCTCTCTACTGAATGAAATGCGTATACTCCCCTCCATCTCAGCATCTTTTGTGAATGCACGAAGATCAGGCTCATCGCTTTCCCCTGCTAGGCCTAATTTGACTTTACTCGTTGTATTACCCCTCTGCTTCATCTCTTAGACCAAGTGGCAACCCTTTCTTTTGATTCACTTCACGCCTCATCATGAAGTTGATGCCAAGGAAATATTTTGCATTTTTGAGCCCTGAACAATTGGCCGTAAAATCTAAGCCCCTGCTTATAATTGAGCGAATGCCGTAAAAACGTTTTCGAGCGACATGGCACATGCTCTCTAAACTCTGGGCTTTCATTGATGACGGGTTATAAGGCACCTGCCCAAACCGGTACTCCTCATCTAGCCACCACTTCTTCATCCCAGATTGGGGGCGTTCCGCAATTTGTTGATAAAGAGGAGTTCCAGGAAATGGCATCACATGGGCAAATGCAGCTAGGAATAGTTTTTGCTCACGTGCGAAAGAGATCGTATCTTCCATAAGTTCATTAGTATCATTCTCCATCCCAAACATAAAAGTTCCATAAAGGAGTATCCCATGCTTGCGGTACACACTTATCGCTTGTTTATATTCTATTGTTGAATTAACTTTTTTGTTCACAGCCCCCAGGTTATCTTTGCTTAAAGTTTCAAAACCCACCAGCACACCTTTGCATCCACTAGCTGCCATAAGACCTATGAGTTCTGGATTCTGAGCAGCATCAATACACCCTTGGCTTACCCATGATATTTTAAGTGGAATAAGTGCTCGAAATAGCTCCATGGCGCGGTTCTGATTGCTCACAATATTGTCATCAACGAAGAAAAACAATTTAGTTTTTGATGCTTTAACTTCCCTTACGATATCTTCCACAGGGCGAGAACGGTGAGTCGCTTTGAAAAATGAGGTTATTGAGCAAAAACTACAGCTAAACGAGCAACCTCTACTCGTCTCCACTAAGTTAAGTCGTAAATAATTCTTTCCCGTAAAAATATCCCGGTCGGGATTAATGCCCGAAAGTGTCCGTTGAGAATTGCTTCGATATATTCCTTTAATACTTTGGGATGAAATATCATCTAAGATTTCTCCCCAGCAACCTTCAGCTTCTCCCACGCATACAGCGTCAGCATGTTGAATGACTTCATCAGGGCAAAAGGTAGCATGATAGCCCCCCATAATAACGGCAACTCCCCGCTTGCGGTATTCGGCTGCAATTTGGTAAGCCCTCCTTGCAGTATAGGTTTCTACGGAAATAGCGACTACGTCTGTTGGTCTTTCGTAGTCGATATCTTCAAGTCGGTCATCAAAAAAATGCCGATCCCAGTTTGTTGGAGTTAAGGACGAAAGGACTGCAATTGATAATGGTTGCATTTGCCATGACCTGACATATTTCGTGTCACGAAAGCGACCTATACAAGGGTAGATAAATGTTATGTGTGGCAAGACTCTGGCTCCTTAGTCTTATTTTCTGTGGGGATCTTCACACTCTTACCGCCCTCATGATTATCGTGCGTATAGGGCCTCGCGTAGAATTCATCTTGGTAAAGCCTTCTCACAAATTTCGGCCTTGTCCGTAACTTCGGCAACCGACCTTTTACTTTGACTTATCGAGTTTAAAGAGCTCCATATTGGT
>JADGBV010000121.1 GCA_015231345.1 Planctomycetota bacterium | reverse complement strand
TGAAATTTCTTGCTGCAAGGCCTAGGCTGGTCAGCTAATGATGGTTTTGTTGATGCTTTTCTTGTTTGAGGAAAAGCAGTTGTGTAGAGTTGTGGGAAAATAGCATTACTTAACATAGGATTTCGATTTTTACGTGTGCAATATCTAATATAATCTGGGAAAAGATGAGCCAAACTAAGTGTGTTATATTCGACTGTGATGGCGTTCTGGTCGATACGGAAAAAACAGCTCTCAAGGCTTTGCATGAGTGCTTGCAAGAATTGAATATTCACGTTTGTTATGATGAGATGTATCAGTTGGGCAAAGGGGCTAACCTCAATATTCTTCTTGAAACCATATGTGGAAATCATGGAGTGCCTCTTCCTGAAGGATTTATCGCACATTTTCGTAAGCATTTAAATAATTCTTTGGCCAAAGGGGTTGAGCCCATTGATGGGGTGAAGGAACTAGTTATGTCTTTGCAGCTGCCTTTTGCTGTCGCCTCTAATGGGCCACAGGATAAAATGAAGCAGACTTTAGGCCTGTCTGGGCTATGGTCATACTTTGAAGGGAATATCTTTTCAGCTTATGATATCAATGCCTGGAAACCTGAGCCTGATTTGTATTTATATGCCGCTAAGACTTTAGGTTTTTCAGCTGATGAGGCACTTGTCGTAGAGGATAGTGTTTATGGTGTGATAGCGGCCAAAAAAGCTGGCATGGAGGTGATTGGTTTGGCTCTAGATGACGATGGCGAGGAATTGCTTGAAAAGGGAGCTAAAGTTTTTCATAGTATGCGTGATATTCATCAGTATTTTGAAAAAGCTGATTTCTGTCGAGGATAATAGCTGAAAGACCATTAAATGAGGAAATTGAAATATGTCGATTTAACATATTTTGAATTGACATATTTTAATCCGACATATAATTGATATGAATGTGATTTCGAAAAAAAAGATTGTTGCGTATAGCAAGAAGAATAGTTCAGCGAAGAAGCCCTTGGAGGCATGGTATAAGATTATGTCCATATCGACTTTCAATTCTGTAATGGAGGTGAGAGAGGTTTTGAATTCTGTCGATCCAGTAGGGGACTATACTGTCTTTAATATTGGTGGGAACAATTACCGTCTAGTAGCCATTGTGAATTATGAGAATCAAGTCTGTATGATTAAAAAGATTATGACACATTCTGAGTATGATAGGTGGAAAGCATAATGTCAGCAGTCGTTGAGAAAAGAATTGAGGCATTAGAAGCTCTTAAGGGTTTTAATTGGCTTCGAGTCCCGCGGAACGATAAGGAATATTCTGCATTGGAAGATGTTATTGAGCATTTGATGCTTAAGGATCCAAAGTCACCCATAATTAAGGTGATTGCAGAGTTTATGAGTGAATATGAAAGTAATTCAGTTAAGATTCCTGAGGCATCAGGTGTTGAGGCTCTAAAATTCCTAATGGATCAACATGGGCTCAGGCAGGTTGATTTGGTTGATGTTTTTGGAAATCAGGGGAATGTCTCCTCAGCATTGAATCAAAAAAGAGGGTTTTCTGTGCAAAACATCAAAGCTTTGTCGAAAAAGTTTAACGTGAACCCAGCAGTCTTTATATAAAGACTAATAACTGAGGTGAATTGAAATTGAGGTGCTATGGAAATGTGGCCCAATATCTGAACCTTTAACCAGACTATGCCTTCCTCTCGCTTAGCCAAAAGTTAATGTTTTCACTATGCTCCTTCAGTTCAGTTTCTTTCATTAGCTTAGGGTCATAAAGGCAGCGATATTCAGTATTGATTAAAGGCAGAAGTTTCTTCAGGTCATATTCCCCCTTGTCTTTCTGACTCAGTTCCTGGTGCCATTGCTTGAGAGTTTGCGCTTCTCTTCGACCACGACCCAGATTGTGAAAATAGTCTTCTATTTCATCAAAAGGCAAAGCTTCAGTCTTAGTGTTTACTAAGTTCTTTTTCTTATCGACTACTTTTTTTACGAGTAAAGATTGCTTCCCTTTGGAGCCTCTGAAATGTCGAAAGATCAGGTATAAAAGGAGCAGTCCAATTATGATGGGTATGACTTCTTTCATGCGATCTTCACCACTGCTAAAACGCCAGAGTGTGAAATGAAATGAAACCCATGAAAAATAATCTTTCACCGGTGTCGTCCAACTCAGTTGCCTTTCACCCATTGGAGTAGTGTCGAAACTCACCCAGTTTTTCCCATTCCAATACTCTGTCCATGCATGGGCATCTTGGGCGCGAGCTATGTAGAGTTCTTCCACTTCACTGAACTCACTAACTACATAGCCTGTGACATAGCGAGTCGGAATATTGAAGTGGCGCAGAAGCATTACTGTGGCAGTGGCAAAATACTCACAATGACCTTTTTTTGATTGGCTAAGGAAGTATTCCATAGGGTCTATGCCTTTGGGTGTTTCTCCTTGAATGAGGCTATACTGAAACCCTCCTAAGAATTTCTTGACAGCATTGAGGACTTCAGGTAGTGGAGGTTGAGATGCCAATTCAAGCTCTTTACGGATTTTTTCTAAAATAGCTGTATGTTCATTGAGGTCGATGGTATCATTTTCATTTGGAGCTTCATAAATACGTGCATTTGGACCAAGTGTTATTTCCATCGAGGTGAAAGGGTCTAATAAATCTGCTGAAACCCCTCCAATGGGATAAGAAGAGAAGGTTGTGTCTTTCGAATAGTGAATGCTTTCAGCATGCTCAGGGAGAGGGATGAGGTTTCGGCTATCGGGAGTAAACCATATTTGCCATTTCTCTGTATGTATATTTCTGGCTTCAAGCTTAGAAGGGCTAGTTATATCAGAGCTTAGCTTATCTAAAGCCCATTTCGATTCCAGCTTATCCTTCTTTAATATATTCGCTTTACTGGCTGTTATCCATTTGTCATTTCCCAGCATCATGTTGTAACTCGCTAACCTAATCTTTCCTGGCAAGTAGGAAGTGTTATTAGATTGAATTCTTAAGAGAATATGATCTCCTTTAGAAATCGTGCCGCTTTTACCAATGGCTGTTTCTTGGGTGTTGAGGTAATTTGTATAATCTGTATTTTGGGTTAACCATTGCACCGTTTTATCACTGACCCATTGCTCAGCTGAACGAAAAAAAGATGAAAGGAAAAAGCCTAGAAGAAAAACAATGAGAATGGCGCCCCCCCATATTGCTCTATTGACCCTGAGAGATTTTGTGCTCCAAAGTGCATATAGCGACATGAGGCAAATGCAAATATAGTAAACGAGAGGTTGTTTATTGAGCATAGCAGCAGATAAACAGCACATGTAAAGATAGTACCAACTGGGGTCTATCAGGTATTTATGATTCTCTGAGTCTTTGATTGCTTTTTTACGTGTTAAAAAGAAAAAGATGCGAAAGTCAACTTTGAGCTCAGTGCTATACTTCAGTAGAAGAATAAGTGGCAGGAAATAAACCGGTAACCAAATCATATTTTCAATAATGGCATTCTTGGCTTTAGGGCTGTCCAACATAAACCAATAGGAGGTAAGGATAAAAAGAATCACACAGATATCTGATACCATTCCCATTTGAGCCAGATCTTTCGCGACTTTTTTGGGAGAATGGGGAGCCCATTCTATGGCAAGTATAGCCAATAACGCAATAAACCAGTACTCGCTATTATACCCCCAAAGAGCAATACTCATTGATAATAAGCCTGTGGGCATTAGCTTAGCCCCTGTAAATCAAGCGCTGGGTTGTCTGGGCTTACCTGTAATAAATCTTGTGGATGAGACTTTAGAGGACCGAAATCCGGAGACGGTTCTTTTTGCTCCCTGACCCAAATAACTTTGACGGGAATTTGTTTGGCCAAAAGAGAGGATATCAGTTTATGCTGTTCTTTAGACCATATGAGGGTGACAAGAATACATGAACTCATGAGATGAATTTTATCTTCTATGAGTGTGCTTAATTCGCTAAAATCATCACGCTGATTAGCTTGAATACAAGCAAGTGCTTCTAATGCCTCTCGAATATGACCTATACCTCGGCCTGAGCTAATGCAATGAAATCCATTTTGCATAAAAAGCAAATCTAAAAAGCTTTCATGACTATCTAAAGCATAAGTGAATGATGTTGCAATGGAGATGGCGCATTCGAAAAGCTCTTCTTGCCCAGGTAAAATATGATTATTTAAAGCTAAGGCATAACGATAATAATTCTCATCTTGATATTCTTTGCAGACCATATTGCCCGTTCTGGCAGAAGACTTCCAATGAATATGCTTAATGGGGTCTCCTGGCCTATAATCACGGAGGGAAATAAACTCTTCACTTTGACTGATGGAATGCGCCAAAGACTCCCCACCGGGATGATTTTTCTGTTGACCGGGTAGTGTCAGTTTAGGCAGAGGAATTCTTTGCGGCAAGACAAGGACACTATCACTCTTATGATTCAATTGACTTTTCGTTTTTGACCTCAATAGGCCAAAAAGGTCTTCTTTAAAGAAATACATGGGGCCAAATGTAAACTTACCTCTACGCAAAAAAGTTATTTCCCTATTCATTTGACCATCGGGGCCAATTTGTATCGGTTTGAGTTCATTATTGTAAGATTTTTTCAAATTCATGAAATCAATCCACTTCAAATAACCAAAAGCGGCATCGAATGAATTCATTACCCGTTTGCAGCGATAAGCTAGATACTCATCTTTCGAAGGCCAATTGTGTTCGATGCTGTCTTGTGCGAAAAGCCCCAAGAGATGTTTGTGCTCATGGTTGTGAATATCAATTTTATAAGTGATTGGTATGTCGGTATAAGCTAATGGACTGATGCTTCTTGATACCTGATAAACTCGTTTTTTTCGCCATAAACTCATTAAGGAAAAACATAAAAGAGCCGTCAAAAGCGCCACCATCTGATGAGCTAATGTGGCTGAAGTATCAAAACCAAAACCAGAACTTAGAAAAATAAAGATAACAATGAGTTTTCCACTAGGACTGTAATAACCATGAATGGCAAGGCGTAACTTTGAGATCCCCAAGTAGATTGGGAATAGTCGATTTTGAAGTTTACCAGCCAAAGGGGTGGGGGACTATGATTTGCTAGGCAAGGGCAATGTGTTTAGAATGTCTTGAATGACACTTTCCCCAGAATGCCCAGAGAACTTAGCTTGTGGGTCCAATATAAGTCGGTGAGATAAACATGGAATGGCTAAAGTTTTAATATCATCGGGAGTGATAAATTCTCTGCCATCAAAAAGAGCTAAGCACTGCGCACATTTCATTAGATTAAGAGAGGCTCTAGGGCTCGCTCCCATTTTCAATCCCTCACCTTTCCTCGTCATACTAACTAACTTGACGATGTATTCTTTCATTTCTTCACTCACACGTATCTGGTCACAACTTCTCCGGAGAGTGAAAATATCCTCACTTGAGGCGACCTCCTTTAAGCTATCTAAAGGATGCCCTTGGTTTTGTTCCCCAAGTAAGCGGACTTCATCTTCAAGCTCGAGGTAACCTAATTTAAACTTCATACAAAAGCGGTCCATCTGAGCTTCTGGAAGAGGGTAGGTCCCCTGGAATTCCACGGGATTTTGAGTCGCAATGACGCAAAACAAAGGGCTTAAAATATGTTTCACGCCTTCGATACTTACCTGTCCTTCAGCCATCGCTTCTAATAGCGCAGATTGAGTTCGCGGTGAGGATCGATTAATTTCATCGGCCAATAGAATCTGAGTAAAAATAGGGCCTTCGTGAAAATGAAATTCTTGAGTTTTTTGATCAAAAATGGACAGCCCAAGGATGTCAGAGGGCAACATGTCTGGAGTAAATTGTAAGCGACGAAAAGAAGCATTGATAGATTTAGCTAAAGCCTTGGCTAAACTCGTTTTTCCCGTTCCTGGATTATCTTCAATAAGCACATGGCCACCACTAATGAAAGCTGCCATGAGCAAAGCGAGAGCTTCGTCTTGACCTCTAATGGCTATTTTGATATTATTAACGATAGCTTGGTAGATTTCAAGGCTAGATCTAAGGGACTGAGCGGGTTCTTGAGGCATGCTGATGAATAAATATTGAAGCTGGTCTATTGTATTGATGAAAATAATCTGTCGAAAAAGGTGAGCCAGATTGACTGATTCGGGCTGATTTTATGAGTTTCGCCTTAAAAGAAAAGCCTGCTCCATATCCCTACTTAAGATTCAAGTAATATTAGCGAAAAGCCTTCGAGGCTTAAGTCTGCCCTTTGCACTTCTTCAGGATTAGAGATTTTGAGCAAATGAAAGGTGTCTATTCTTTTCTTCCACTGATAATGACCTATTTTCTCTGGGACAAGAAACTCCTGAACACCTTCAAAAGGGTTAAGTAATAGCAGGAACTCTTGGTGAGCTTTATGATCATCAACTCTTTTTAGGTGTGCCATAAAAGGGACCTTAGAATCTTGAGCAGGATCAGTCGAGCTTAGAGCCGAACCATCACACTGGAAAAAAGAAAAGTCAGTCTCACGATTTAAGCCAAAGAGTTTTTTTCTGATTTTCATAAGGTCCTCACAATAATCGATGAGTGTATCATCTTGTTTGCTCCAAGGCAGCCAAGAAATGTGGTTATCCTGGCAGTAAGCATTGTTATTGCCTCCTTGAGTCTTGTACATTTCGTCACCTGCTAGAAGCATGGGGCAGCCTTTTGAAAGGTAAAGTAAGGCTAGTGCATTGCGGACTTGTCGCCTTCTTAATAAATTAAGCTGAGTGTCATAGCTTTCTCCCTCATGGCCAAAAGAAGAAGAGTGATTAAAAGGCCAGCCGTCATTATTGTTCTCGCCATTCTCAATATTATGCTTTTCATCGTAGCTAAATACATCTCTAAGAGGAAAACCATCATGACAAGTGATCATATTAATGCTCGCCCAATGAGCTCTGTTTTTGTCTTTGCGCAGGTCTAAACTTCCTAGGAGTCTATTCTTCATATTCTTGAATGAAGCAGTTGGTGAACAGAGGTAGTCACGGATATCATCTCTGAAACGATCGTTCCATTCAGACCATGGTGCTGGGTAGTGGCCTAAGTGGTAACCATCCTTGCCATTATCCCAAGGCTCTGCGATCAGTTTACTATGATTAAGCTTTTTGGCTATTTTAGAGGCAAATCCAGGTAGTGTGACTGTTCCTTTTTTATTTCGGTTTAGGGCTGGGGCTTCATCAAAACGAAAACCATCGACTTGCATTTCTTCTGCCCAGTAAGTGAGAGATTCTAAGATGAGCTTTTTTGTTGCAGGCTGAGGCACATTCAAAGTGTTGCCGCAACCAGTATGATCAACAAATAGTTGTTTGCCTTTAGGGTCAATATGATAATAAGCTCCGGCATCAATACCTTTTAAAGAAAGAATGGGACCATGTTCATTGCCTTCGCAGCTATGGTTATAGACCACATCTAAAATGACTTCTATGCCGACCTTATGGAGCTCACGAACCATTTCTTTAAACTCATAAACAGATGTGCCAGGGGTCTGAGGAGTACTACAGTATTCATTGTGGGGCGCAAAGTAGGCCAGGCTCATATAACCCCAGTAGTTGCTTAAATTTTTCTCTACAAGATAGCGGTCATGTGCAAATTGGTGAATAGGCAAAAGCTCTAGGGCTGTGACTCCAAGTTTTTTAAAGTGGGTAAGGGCAGGGGCAGACCATAAGGCTTTATATGTGCCTTTAATCTCTTCTGGGATATCGGCTAATAACTTAGAAAAGCCTTTCACATGAACTTCATAGATAAAAGAATCTTTCCATTTTATTTCAGGCTTAGGTACGCCTTGCCAGGAAAAATTATCGTCAATGACGATGCTTTTTGGTACATAGGCAGCCGTGTTATATTTGCCTTTCTTTAAGTGAAATGGATAAAGGTGGGGGTGTTGCTCGAGTTGTCCGCTAAGCTCCTTGGCATAAGGATCTATAAGGGCTTTTGTGGGGTCGCAGAAATGACCTTTCTTAGGGTCCCATGGGCCATGTATACGGTAAGCGTATCTCTGCCCAGGTTGTATGCCTGCTAAAAATAACTCCCAAGTATGGTCTGAAGATTCTGATAGTTTGTGAATTTGCTCATGACCATTTTCGTCGTATAGACAAAGTTCGACTGCAGTGGCTATGGATGACCATATGCTGAAATGAGCACCACCATCGCGTACTTTGGCCCCAAAAGAGACTGATTTTGATGAAGACATTTTTTGTTATGAGCTTCAGGAAAAGAGAGAGTATAGTGCTCTAGTTCTGAATCACATCAAATAATTGCTCTGGAGTCATAATAATTAGGCCTAAATCCCTGGCTTTTTTGATTTTACTTGATGTGCTTTCGGGGTCTTTTGCGATGACATGGGTGGTTTTACCTGAAACGCCGCTGACCATTCGACCTCCAGCATTTTCGACTTGTTCTTTGAGGTCATTATCTCTAAAGCCAGTAAAGCAGATGGACATGCCCTGGCATGCTCCTTCTCCTGATAATTCTTTTCTTTCTGCTAGGGTAATTGGTAGAGCAGCTAAAAAGACCCAAAATTCATCGAAAGCTTTTAAATAAGCCTTGGCTGAGACTTCGGAAAAGCCATCAACATCAATGAGATCCTCAAAACTGGGCTTTTTATCAGGGCGATCAAATTGATTCACTAAAGCTAATTTTTTGCTGCCAAGTCTTTTAAATAGACCGCTAGCATGTTGAACTTTTTCAAGTGGCACATTTTTCATTTTTTGATGAATATTCTCTATGACAAGCTGTGCTTTTCTTTCAGCAAATCGGTCAAATCCTTCTATGGTTTGGGCTTCTAGTTTGAGGATTTTTTCGACAGTATCATAGCCATTATCATAGAACTGTTCAAGGATTTTTGGGCCAACTTCATCGACACCCATGATTTTAAAAAATGCGATGATTCTTTGATGTCTCTGCGCAGGGCATGAAACCAGATTACTGCAAATAAGATTGACTTCATTGTCATCCCATTCAAGAACTTCACTGCATGATGGGCAGTGTGTTGGCAATTCAGGCGTCACTCCTTCTAGGGTACGGATAATCTTAGGGATGACCATGCCTGACCTGATGACTTCTATTTTAGAGCCTATGCCCCATTTTTCGGCTATGGCAGTGCTGGCATTGTATAGAGTTACATTGCTCACGGTGACCCCGTCAAGATTAATAGGGGCGACATTCCCCACAAGTGTCAAACGACCTTCTTTTGAGATTTGATAGGTAATGTCTTCAACTGTAGTAATTTCAGAACTTTCGCCATAACCTTTCCACGCTCTGCTATAACAAGGATTGTTGTTTTTTTCACGGCCCAGCTGGGTTCTTCTGTTAAAGTCATTGAGTTCAATAATAAGCCCATCAATTTCGAAGTTCATTCCCCATTGCTGGTAGAGCTGAGTTAAAAGTTCATCGTCGATGTCTTTCAAAATGCATTTTTTCCAAGGCAAGGATACGGTGTTAAATTTTGCGAGTAAATTCAGGCTATCCTCTTTATTCGATATATCATCGCCTAAACCATAGGCAATAAAATCAACATCCTGTAAGGCTTGAGAAGGGTCTTTTTGATTGAATAGACCAGCTACTAAGTTTCTGGGATTACGATAATCTTCTGAGTATTTCTTAGTGAATACATCTTTATTCATAATCACTTCACCGATGATGTGCCTTTGTGCAAAAGCATCGTGGGAAGAAAAACTCTTGTTTTTTTCGAGTTCTGAAAAATGCTGAC
>JADGBV010000120.1 GCA_015231345.1 Planctomycetota bacterium | reverse complement strand
CTTCTAGTGAAAAAGCAGAAGACTAGGCAATTGAAAGGCCCTTCACCCAGCAATTTCCCTACAGCGTAACCGTTCCCAATTTTCTCCAAAGCTTTTTGCCCGGCATCTCCCTACGGCGTAACAATCCCCCCCTCATCCTCCCCATCCCAGCCAATATTTATAGTCTTTAGTCAAAACCCAGTGATGACTCTGGTCCCAATATTACAATCATTTCTCTTCGATCCGCTTTGTCGGTGATCTTTATCAATCTACCAACCTCAATATAGAGAACGGAATATGCTGAACCACTGTTGCAAGCAGTGTTTATAACCCATAAACCGCTCCTCTAGCAAGGAGCACGATAAATTGATATTCCCTGACCTGGCGTTTTGAACTAAAATCAATCTCCCTCTGGCTAGGGGAGAATTCACTTTGTAGTGCTCCTCAGAAAAGGGAACACTGCCTCAATGCTGGAGCCGTGTGCATCAGTTGCTCTCGCACGGATCTGCACGGGGATATGGGGTAACCGGCATTCCTACCGTAATAAATTGTGCTCGTGCCAACTTTACCCTTTTTCCCCTTTCCCTTTTTCCCATCACATATTATAGAGGGCAGTCTGAGGATACATATTACTGCAATCAATTTGTGGATTTGGTATAATTCCCACGCACTTAATGACTGACTCAACTACAGGCTATTTCATCCATGAAACGCCCCTCTCAATCATATAAATTTAATCACTCTTTTTGTGGCTGAGCTGCTAAGTAGCCTCCTTTTAGGAGCTTAGAAAACTTTTCGAGAAGAGATCCGTTTTCCGGATTTGTTGCCAGGTTTTTATCTGCTAATGATCCATTGCTGTGATCGTATAGTTCTTGTGATAGCAGCTCTCCTCCTTTGAACGTCCGCCATTCCGTATAGCGATAATTTCCGCTTCTAAGAGAGTAACCGACATTACTCGGGTCTTTGCCGGCCCATATGCTGAAAGCTGCTTTTTTCCATGAACGATCAGGATTATCCATTAAGGGCGCAAAACTATAGCCCTGCACATGTTTTGGAGTTGGGATCTCAGCCAGATCGCAAAGTGTCGGGTACATATCTATCAATTCAACTAAGGCCTTTGATCTCTTCCCATTCCCCTGTTTATTCGGCACTTTCACTATTAGTGGCACTCGCGTGTCGATTTCGTTGGCTGTGTGCTTGCACCACCATCCGTAATCTCCAAGCTTCCAGCCGTGATCGGTCCACAGCATGATAATAGTGTTCTCTTCCAGATCGAGTTTCTTCAGCTCATCCAGCACTTTTCCAAGCTGTGCGTCAACATAGCTAACACAGGCGTAGTAACCGTGGATCAGGGTTCTCATCTGATCTTCAGGGATTGGTTCATCTTTAGAAACTCCATGATAGCCTGTTAATTCGCCAAAGTTTGTGTGGTTTTCATCTTTACGTATCCACGGCTACCCCAAGGGCCAAGGATATTGGGCTTCTTTACATCTTTTGCTTCGGCAAGATGATTAATGCCCAATACGGTTAATATCAAAGCCGGCACTATATTTTTTGCAATTTCATCACTTTAAGTTCCCTTTTTATATTATTTATTAAATGTTCGCAGTACCACTCTGCAGATTTCTCCGCATCGTCTAACTGATATGGAAAATGCTCTAGTTTCATAATTTCTCCCCTATAATAATTAAAATTCAGTTTATAATCTTCAAATTTATATTTAATATAAACAGAGCTAGTTAACAAATGCAACCTCTTTTTTACAAATATTTATAGCGTGAAAGGGATTTTATACCTCAAAAAATGTGACCAGAAGCTGTCTAATTTTGTGATTGAGGGTCATTTTAGTAACAATCGAACCTAATCACCTTATCAGAATTATATATGATCATCACCGCAGAAATAATTTCAGACTTAGTTGTGCCTTTAGTCTCAGCTATTCTCTACATGCTTATGCTACTCTATTTTTATATTGAGCAAAGTAGCAGGCGCGCAGACAATAAACTTTTCATGTGTTTTCTTGCCTCATTTATCATTTTCCTTCTGGCGCGACCTTTTCAGCAGTGTTTGGAGGGAGGCCCACAAGCCGTTGTTTTATATACCCGAATGTTCGTGATGTTTACCCTTATCTGCCCCGCTCTCCTGCTGGTTTCCAATTTGCAGGTTGATTATGCATGGTCTAAGCGACGAAAAATACTCATTGTTTTTACCGGAGCAATGATTTCGCTGATCTATATTCTTCTGCATGATGCCGCAAGGGAGGCATTTTTCTTTAGTGCTGAAGATCTGGCTTTTTTACCTTTTGAACTGACATTCAGAACAGCCCATTACGCTCAGCTGATTGGAGAAATGATTCTGCTGGTGATTCCAACGGCATATCTACTCTGGAAAGAGTACACTAACGATGCTAAAAAGACTAAAATAACCTTTCTTTCCGGTGTGCTGCTCTTCGGTGTTTTAATGGTCGTTGGAACCCTAAGTGCCCAGTGGTGGATCTATTACCTCGGTTCGCTATTGTGTGCGTTGTTGTGGGTTTGGGTAGCATTCAAAGAGATTCAGGAACTGAAGGGGAAAGCAGCTCTGATTAAAGATGAACTGCAGCTACTGGTGCTCGGTGGTGATGATTCATCGAAGTTAAAAATAGAACAAGCTTTGGGCGAGTTGGAAACTTATTCACGGGATAACCTTAAGCTTTATAAGGTAAGGGTGCGTGAGGTCCTTTGTATGCTGACTGATAGAACAATCTCTGCTGGAGGAGATACTGATGAGCTTGTATCGCGCAACAACACTCTTGTATCAGAAATCCAGGACAGTACTGATACGCGGCAGATTCACAATATTATCAGTAAAGAGGCATTAGAATTAACCAATATTATTTCGCATGAAACTAAGAACAGTCACGAACGAATTGTTAAAAAAGCCCATGAGTTTATTACCGATAATTATCAGAAAGATATTGGCGTGGAAGATATTGCTGACTCTCTAAACGTAAGCCGTGAACACCTGATGCGTTTATTTAAGAAGCTTGCCGGGCAGACAATAAAACAGTATATAACATGCCTGCGTATCGAGAAGTCCAAGGAGCTATTGCGCACTAAAAACATTACCGATACAGCATTTGCCGTAGGATTTAACAACTCAAACTATTTCAGCACGGTGTTCAAAAAAGAGGTTGGAATGCCCCCCGGACAATACCAGAAATCCCTATTACCCTAATGCAACCAGTACGATTACCGATTTCCCATAGCCTTTTTGAATTTTTCTTTGCATAATCGCTCAAATGATCGACTGCGGTAAATTCGGCTTCCATGGGATTGGAGTCTCCTTATAATGAAACAAATGCAGCCAATAATAATCCTCTTCTTTCTTGTTATCTGTTCATGCTCTTATGCTCAAACAGGAGAGTGGCATCAATTCCATGGGCCAAACAGGCTAAACATCTCTCCTGATACGGCCTTATTAAAAAAATGGCCAGCAGAAGGTCCACCTAAACTATGGACTTTTGGAGCTTGTGGCAAAGGCTATTCGGGTGTCATTGTTGCCGAAGGCCTCATTTTTACTGCCGGAGACTTTGCCGACAAGGAATTCCTCATCGCCTTAGACCTTAACGGCAATATAGTCTGGAAAGAACAAAATGGTAAGGCATGGAAACGTTCATGCCCTGGGTCAAGGGCCACCCCAACCTATAATGAAGGGATAGTCTATCATATGAACCCTTTAGGGCACCTGACAGCCTATCAAGCAAAGACCGGCAAAACAGTTTGGAAGAGTGACCTACGCCAACGCTTTGGGGTGCAATACGGCATTTGGGCCTTGGCTGAAAGCGTACTTGTGGACGGAGACAAACTCCTCTGTATGCCAGGTGGTTCCAAAGGTCGCATTGTTGCTTTAAACAAAAAAACAGGGGAGACACTTTGGACCAACACCGAAATTCAGCATGGGGCAGCTTACTGTTCGGGCAGAATCATAAATCATAAAGGTAAACGCCAAATGATAACCTTAACCAGCCGTTCGCTGATCAGCGTTGCCCTTGATGATGGCAAGCTTTTATGGCAAAGCTCCTTTGTGCCTCGATCACCCCAAAATGCCCTCACTCCACTATATCATCAAGGTCATGTTTTTGTCGCTAGTGGGCACAAAACGGGAGGCCGGATGTTGAAAATCAGCGAAGACAGCAAAAGTGTGGTGGAAGTCTGGACTCGCAGCGATATTGATGACTGTCATAGCGGCACGCTCTTAGTTGACGGTCGCCTTTACGGCGTCGCTTGCCGAATGGGTTATAAGAACTTTTATTGCCTAGATTACCTCAGCGGTAAAAGCATCAAACTTGATCCAAGCTTTGGCAAAGTAGGCATTACCTATGCCGACGGCATGATATACGCCATTAATCATAGAGGGATGATGTACCTGCTTGAGACGACAAAGGAAGGCTTTGAGCTTAGCAGCCAATTTCAACTCCCCAAAAAGCCTACGAATTCCTATTTGGCTCACCCCGTTGTGATTGGAGGAAGACTCTATTTACGTTGTGGGCAAGAACTTCACGTGTTTGATGTCAGTGATACTTAAAGCACGCAATTAAGCACACTAAAGGATTCAACTTCACAAATTGCGTTATCGATTTTAGCGATGCTATGCACTGAGTTTTCTCATTCCCCTTCTATCTTTAATATTTAGTCGAAAGGTCCCCTTCATTTTGAATATTTCTTATAGAGCTGTCTTGAATTGACCAATTCTAAGATCTCCTTTAAAACGGTATATTTTTGCAGCAGAATTAGTTTCCTCGCTTTCAACCCAAGTGCTTCTTGTAACTCCCCCGATCCATTTTAAATAGAAAAGACAGTGTTCATCAATTAGGACGTTTCCCTCGACCAAAGTTTCCATTTATCGGACACGCAATTATTATAGGAATGGAGAGCTAAAGTCTAATATCATAAGAAAAAAGCTCAAGTATGGGAGGAGATATTCCAGCCAATACAGTTTCAGGTCCATAAGCTACCATCCTGACATAACCTTTCAGGCCTTTCTTGCATGGCATCCTTCTGCTAAAAAAAGTCTCAAATATCGTTTTACCTCTTGATTTTCAAGAAGCTTCCCTTAACATTTTAGTATCATCATTTCACTTTTGAGACTAAAACAGGTTTTTTAAAAAGTAATCATTACTTTTTAAAAGAAAACTGTAACATCCTAGATATTCAAGCGTATATTTGATCGTGCAGAGCTATACACCACCCCCCAAATCAACAAAATTTTACACTCATCTTTTTTGTAGTCTACCCAGTAGAGGACAGAGCCCTTGCTAAAATTATCCACTTCCGGCCTCGCCCTCAGCTTGGCTTTACTTCTCAGTGTTAGCCTTTCTTTATGTGCCAAAGATAGTGTCAGCATGAATTTCGCAGGCACCGACCTTAAAGATGTACTCAAGGTCGTCCATGCCCAAACAGGAGCTCGCTTCCTTTTTGATGATAGCCTGCTCACAGGCAAAAAAGTCAGCTTTTATGCGGAGCAACCCTTACCCGTCTCTGAACTTCTCAATACCCTGACCTCAATCCTCGAAGTCCAAGGTTTGGTTTTGGTGCGCATGGGCGAAGGAGAAAATGTCATCTTTAAGGTTGTGCCCGTAAAAAATGCCAGCCGCAGGAACACCCCAACCTTTACCCACGAAAATTTCGAAGAGATTCCCGATTCGGACGAAGTGGTCACGCTCATGTATGAACTCAAGTATCTCGTCCCCCATGTTCTCGAAAAACCCTTTAGTAAGATGACATCGTTAGAAGATGCCGTTACGGGCATCGAAGGAAGTAGTATTCTGAGAATCACCGATATCGCCTCTAATGTCAAAAAAATGGTCAAATTGATCCAAGTCATGGATCGTAAAGAAAGTATTACGGAAAGTTTAACCCTGAAGCTGGAGCATGTTCAAGCTTCTCTCCTGGCCAATGAACTCAAGCCCATGGTCGACCTTGAAAACGATAAAGTTCAACGAGAGCTAAAAAACCGTATTGCTAGCACATTATTAAGTCAAAACGCCAAAAGCCAAAAGAGTCGTAGCCGTTCCTCTAATAAGCAAATGAATATTAGCGATTTCCAAGTGACCAGCCCAATTGTCGTCACCGCCATCGACCGACTCAACTCCATTTACCTTCATGGCACCCCTCAGCAACTGGAAGTCCTCACAGCTGCCATCAAAAACCTCGATGTGCCAGCCACCCGTCGTTCCCAACTCTATTTCATCGAACTCAAACACGCCAAGGCCTCAGAGCTCAGCCAATACCTTACTGATATTTTTAACCAATCCGGAAGCCCAGGAACCTCAAGGAGCACCAGTAGCTCACGTAGCAAGCGCCCCAGTTCATCAAAAAGCTCAAAGTCAGTCAATGGGGGGGCCATTTTCCGAGCAGACACTTCCTTAAACCGCCTTATGGTTCTAGCGGCACCCAGCGAAATGGATGAAATCAGAGAGGTCATTCAAAAGCTAGACCAGTCTCCAATGGATGACTTGCTCCTTAAAAGTTACCCCGTTAATCATGCCCAGCCTGAGCAACTGCAAAGCGTTCTTGAGACCATGTATTCTTCTTTCAGCAGGAGTCAGTCCCGAGGTAAACCAGCGGCATTCCAAATGAGTTATGATACCAACACACAAGCGCTCTGGATTCGCACCACAACAGAACTTCACGAAGAAGTACAAGAAGTACTCACACAAATGGACATTGAGGGTAAAGCTCAACAGAAGGTCCACTTAGTCGATCTGCAGCATGCCGACCCATCCACTTTAGCACGCACCCTCACTGAACTTTTTCGATCCAAGCAAAGTACGTCCAAGTCAAGCAAGAAAAGCAGAGGGCGTAGCAGCACAGCCACTAGTGGTTCACCCATTTTTCGTCCGGACCCATCTTTAGGGAGACTGGCCATCTTATGCAGCCAAGAAGAGCTCGAAGAGATCTTAGAACTTATCAAAGATATGGACAAGCCTGCAGCCAGCGAAGCACTCTTAAAAAGTTATCTCATCACCAAAGCCGACCCTAGCCGAGTACTCAGTGTTCTGCAACAGATGTATGCCCCCTATACTCGCAGCAAGGTTCGCGGCGCGCCCCCACCCTTTCAGCTGAACTATGACGACAGTACCCGACAACTTTGGGTACGCGCCATTCCAGAACTACACGAAGAAGTGCAAAAAGTTCTTGCCCAAATGGATAATGGAACAGAAGGTGATATGGAGCTTAAATTTGTAGAGCTAGAACATAGTGACGCCAATACCTTAAGCCGAACCCTCAGCAGCCTCTATGCCGAAAAATACCGTAATAGCAAAACTCTCAGTAGCAAGAGTAAAGGAGCGGTTGCGCCACCCACAGCTATATTCAGGGCAGACCCCTCCTTAAGCCGTCTCGCCATCTATGCCAGCAAAGAGGAAATGCCTGAGATACTCGAACTCGTTAAACAAATGGACGCCCCTCCTCGTGACGACCTAATCCTCACAAGCTACCCTGTGAACCATGCAGACCCCAACCAGATGGTGGAGGTCTTAAATCGCATGTATGCACCCTATACCAGAGCACAACGCGGAAAAGAACCCACATTCCAACTTAATTACGACCAAAACATGCAAGCCCTGTGGGTACGCACCACCGCCGAGCTTCATGGTGAAGTAAAGGAAGTGCTGAATAAAATGGATATTATTGGTGAGGACCGCCGCTTCCTCAAAAGCTATCCCCTTGAATTCGCCGACATTAGCGAAGCTTCTAAAATGATCCGCGAATTCTTGAATAGCAGAGTCCAAAAAAGCAGAGGGCGAAGTAGCACGGCAAGCAGCCAAGCGCCTGTTCTCAGTACTGACAACAACAATTCAGCCTTAATTCTCTTTGCAGACAAACAAACCCACGAGCTAGTAGATCAAGCCTTGAAGAGCATTGATATTGTTCGTGATGGCGACCAGATCATCCGTTACTATAGTCTTAAACACTTAGCCATTCTCGATGCTGTGCACCTCCTGAATAACCTTTTTGGTTTTCAGTCATCGGTAACAACTCCTGGCCTACGTGCTTCCAGAGGCCAAAGAGAAAAACTGATCCTCGACGAAAATTCAGGACAAATTGTCATTATCGCCAGCTCACGCACCCACGAAAAGGTTGCCAAGGCATTAGAGGAATTAGATATCCCTGGTCTGGGTGACAATATATTAAAATACTACCCCATCGAAAACACCACAGCGGACGAAGCCGCCCGCACCATCCAGCAGCTTTTCGGTTTACCCATGCAGACTCCCAACAGCCGCAGCCGCACAGCAAGCACAACTAGCCGTGGCTTAGCCTTACAAAAGAACCCCATGGTCATAGCCAACTTAGAATCTAATACCGTAATTGTCAACGCCCCAGAGAAGACCCATCAGGCCATCAAAGAGTTACTAGGATCCATGAGCGAGATTAGCCGAGTCGACAAAATGACCGTCCGTTTCTACCCCTTGGAAAACACCAACGCCGATGAAATAGCCGGACAGATCTCCGAACTTTTCTCCCTCAAACTGGGCCGAGGTTTTGATAGCACCACCACACAAGGACGTAATGTTAGTAATACTCGAAAAAGCAGTGGCGGCGCCCTACTCCGACCCATGCGCCCTGAAGACGAAGAAGCACATGCAAGGGAAGCCCAAACACCAATGGAGCAACAATATGCACCACAGGCAAGACCCCTTAATGAAAGGAATGCCTTTTTCTTCGATGGCGAGCCCACAGTTATTCCAGAGCGCAACCTCAACTCCGTCATCCTGGTCGCCCCCTCCTACCTTCACGAAGAAGTCAAAAGTACCTTAGGAACCATGGACAAACGACGCCCACAAGTGATGGTTGAAGTCGCCATCATAGAAGTTGCCGATGGCAGCGACCTAGACTTTGGCGTTGAACTCTCACGCTCAGGCAAGCATGGCGGCGGCTATAGCAACTTTGGCTATAGCGCACCCAATGCCAGTAGTCGCTTCCCTGGAGATGGCGCCATTAAGACTGACCTACAAGGTCTTGTCGCCGGCTTCCTTCGCTCAGATGGATCCATGCCAGTCATCCTCAGTGCCCTCAAAAAAGATAACCGGCTCAATATCCACAGCACACCCAGCCTTTTAGTGAATGACAATGAGGAAGCGATTTTCTCAAGTCTACAAGAAGAACCAACAACATCCACCTCCCAAGGAACAGCTACCACCAATGTTTCCTTTGCCGGTTTTGTCCAGGCTGGAACCTCACTCACCATTACCCCCCACATATCCCAAGGCCAATACATTCGTCTCGAGATCGACCTCAAAGTCGAATCCTTTACTGGAGAAGTCGTATCTGCCGGCATACCGCCACCAAAGTCATCCAATAGTTTAGTCACCTCAGTGACCGTACCCGACCAGAACCTGGTTATTATCGGAGGCATGGTCTCCGAAAGACTTAACGATGTTGAAAACAAAGTTCCGGTATTAGGTGATATACCAGGAATCAGACACTTCTTCAAACGACAGATTAAAGAGAAAAGCCGTGCTCGCCTTTACCTCTTTATCCGCCCACAAATCCTACGTGACGAAAGCTTTGACGACCTTAAGGCCCTCAGTCTTAAGAAGCAAGGAGAACTCAGCAAGAAGCCAGCCATTGCTAACCCTGAGCCAAAAGAGCCTCAAGTCGACTCGGCGAAAGCCAGTCTAGATAAGCAAAATCAAGCCATAAAAGAAAGCCATCAGCGTTCTCCTCAGAGGATTC
>JADGBV010000011.1 GCA_015231345.1 Planctomycetota bacterium | reverse complement strand
ATGACTCTTGACGACGAAAATACCTTTGAAGTCTGGGGGCAACCAGAACATGATATTTCTGGAGGGTTGGTTGCTGCCCATGAAATGGTTCATGACAAATGGGGCGCCATTGATTTATATGATTTAGACAAAAAAAATGGTATACGCAGAAATTATCCCATTGGTAATTTTGATGTTATGGGGTCAGGTGAATTAACAGTGACTCCCGTGACTAAATTATCCGGTGGATTTTTTGAATACCGTGATTTAAGAAAATTGCTTAAGGTCGGGCAAGAACAGACATTAAAGATATACCCTCATGATCTCATCACAAATGATAATCAATACTATAAGTATGAATCACTCGATGGCGATGGAGAGAAATTCATATTCTACTACGACTCAGGTAATACAGATTATAGTCACGGCTATCAAGGGCTTTATATTATTCATGAGGCCAACCATAGCTCTCTTGTAGATGATGCTCAGGAAGGTATTCCTTTGCAAAATAGAATTGGAGATCACTATCAGTATCAAATTATTGAGGCTGATGGCCTTGATGAAATGATGGATGGGACAGCGAAAGGGGATGCGTCTTCTCCTTTCCCTGGTAGTCATAATATTACCACATTCAATTTTGAGACATATCCAAAATCTCGATGGTGGGATAAAAAAGATTCTGGAATAGAAATTACAGATATCACGCTCCCTGATGATCCTGAAGGTGCTATTGAAGTGACATTCATGATCAAGCAACAGATGGTTCCTGATATGGAATTTGTTACTCCACCAGGAGGGAGTGTAGATAGTGATGGTGATTATTCTGTGCAAATGAATGTTTTTGACCAGTTTGCAGGCACACAATATTCACTTTATAGAGACGATGATGACTCCGGCTATGACGGAGTCTTAGTTGATTCAGTGGCTAAGAACGTGGCGGGTACATTATTAGCTACTATTAATGATACAGGTCTTGGAACATTAGATGATGGGTCCTATTTTTACTATACTTACTTAGACCCTGGGGTAGGAGAGGAAGGAGAGGAGTCCAATTACTATATTCTTGATCAAACAACAATTGGAGAAGGAGTTCTTAGTGTTGTCGAACAGCCTATGGGCGCGAGAGCAGGTAATTCTATTATCCAGCAATGGACATTTGAGTGTATGTCGACAGGGGGAAATGATGAGGCGCAATTTAAGGTGACAGGTTCTGAGACTGGATTAGAAGGGACATATCTTATAGCTGGGCAAGATTATCTGGCTGCGGATAGTGGAACTAATCTAAAAGTGCGTATCGATGCAAGCGTCGATTATAATTTGGGTGATAGCTACTTGCTTATTACCACAGGCTTGAGTGCTTATAGTCAATCAATTGCTATTGTTGATGGTTCTGTGAAAGAAGAAAATCAAGAAATTGCAGAAATCGTTACGACGCCTCTGTCTAATAGTGTCAGAGAAGGTGGGTCTTCTGCCGATTTTTCCCTAAGGTTAAGTGGTCAACCCTCAGAGGATGTCATCGTTACCTTAAGTGTGGATGATGACAGTGAAGCTACTATAAGTCCTGCATCAATCACATTCACTCCAGATGACGCTGGGGACTTGGCTTACTGGGTTCCTCGTGCTATAACTGTTACTGGCGTAGATGATAATGAAAAAGATGGCAATCAAGTATTCAATATTCATTTTAGTGTTGTGAGTGATGATGAAGACTATCATGCTATTCCAGTGCAAAGCATAGAGGGTGAGAATGTCGATGATGAGAATTATGGTATAACTCTATTGCCAGACTCGAAGTACACATTTGAATCTGACCAATCTGCATTATCGAATGCAAAAATTTTATGGCTAAAACTTAAAAGTCAGCCGACTTCAGATGTAAGCATTTCTGTTTCTTCAATTGATGAAGATGAAGGGGTTATTGCGGGTGATGCTACATTGATTTTTAGCCCAACGAATTGGGATAGTTTGCAGAAAATAATGGTTTCAGGGGTTCAGGATAGTGAAATAGATGGTGACCAAAATTATCAGGTGAAGTTTGTTGCAGATAGTGATGACAACGATTATAATGGAATTGAAAATTATCTGCAAATGACTAATATTGATGATGATATTGCAGGCGTTTTTATCAGCGCAATGAGCAATGATCTCCATGAATCTGGCACCAGCGGATATTTTACAATCCAACTGAGCTCACAGCCATCAGCTAATGTCAACTTTTCTCTTCTGGCTAGGGATATCGACAAGGCAATAGCAGATCGTGAGAAGATTATTTTTACACCAGACAATTATAATATTCCGCAAAAAATCACTCTATATCCTTTTGAAGATTCCGATAGTAATAATGAAGCGTTATTTATGGAGTTTACTGCTATTGAGTCTGAAGATAAAGAATATGATACACTTCAACCTGTGAAATTACCTGTATTGATCGATGATAACGATGATATGGGTTTAACGCATTCAGAAATTGATAAATTGCCATCAGAAAATGGTGCTTCTGGTCGTTTTTATATCCACCTCGACTCTATTCCCACGGGAGATGTGACAGTGCATATAAGTACAGATGATAGAACTGAATGCTCAGTTAGTCCAAGTCAGATTGTTTTTAATCCAACGAATTGGAAAGGTCGGCAGTGGGTCACTGTGACGGGGGAGGATGACCACATTACTGACGGTAGAGTGCCTTATAATATTCGACTAGAATTGGAAGGTGGTTCGTATGAGTCTCTAGGGACAATCTTGAAGGGTATGGAAACGATTGATGATGAAACAGCAGATATTATTGTGTCCACGAAGGATCAATACACCAATGAATTAGGTGATACAGCCGAATTAGAGTTTTCCTTGACCCAGCCCCTTACGAATGGTTCGCAAGTTTTCATAACACCATATAGCAATGATACGACTGAGGGCATTATGATGAACCAATCGGCGCAAATTGTCTTTGATGAAACTAATTATTCAGAAACACAGAAAGTGTTAGTTGAAGGTTTGGATGATAGTATTCAGGATAATCATGTGAGTTATTACCTGACAGCTATGGTTACTGGGAATGTGACTTATAGTAGCATAGATATGGAAAGGATTTCTTTACTTAATTTTGACAGGGAGGAGCCCATGGTTGTGATAAAATCAGGGGCAGGAATGACCTCAGAGAACGGATCGTCTAAGATTATCAGTTGTCAGTTGCTTAAAGAGCCTGCAGATGAGGTGATTGTGACTGTGTCGGTTTCAGATATGGGTGAGGCAACATTGAAGGATTCAAATGGATTGTCTGTGGAGAGTATAGATCTTGTTTATAACCGCATTAACTATTTAGAAGAGCAAGTTGTGACAATTATCGGTCAAGATGATGATGATGAAGACGGTGATGTTCCTTATTATCTAGATGTGGAAGTATCATCTTCTGATGAATCTTATGATGGCTACAAGGCACCTCCTCTTCATTTCTTTAATTACGATAATGATTTACCTGGCTATGATATTTCAATTGCAGACTCAGAAACGAACGAGAATGGAGATTCATGCTCATTTACAGTGAAACTTAACACTCAGCCGACAAGTCCTATTATTGTTGATGTGGATATTTCAGATGATTCTGAAGCGGAGATTACAAGTGCCACAACTTTTGTATTCAGTCCATCCACATGGCAAAGCCCGAAAAGCGTTGTTGTTAAAGGTAAGGCAGATGGTGTTGTAGACGGAGACGTTCCATATTCTATTGTTTGGAATGTGACAACGACAGACCCTGATTACTCATCAATTGAATTCCCTTATGTGGAGTTGATTAATTCAGATGTGGATAATCCAAAAGTTGTGCTAGAGGAAGATGATGGCATACAATCCATTCTAGAAAATAGCGGCTCAGCTGAGAGTGTGTCAGTGTATTTGTCCGTTCCTCCTGAGTCGGGAAGCAAAGTCGTACTGGATCTTAATTTAGTGGCATCAGATGATATTAATATCTCATCAGATGATCTCAATTATTCTAGAAGTTTAACTTTAGAATTTGATGAATTAAATTATGATACAAAACAAAGTGTGATGATTCAACCAGAGGATAATTATAATTTAGATGGTGATCGCATAGGTCGAATAGATTTTAGTATTAATGAAGATGAAACGACGAGTGCTCTGTATTCTTCACAAGCAGATTCGAGTGTGTTTTTCACGGTTATTGATGATGATCTAGCCGATATAGCCATGACTTTAGTCGATGATGATTTGAGTGAGGAGGGTGGTGTTGCTTTGATTTCTTTGCGCTGTTTGTCTTTACCTACAGCTCCAGTAGCTATAAGCCTCAGCTCGTCCGATGAGACTGAAGCTCAGCTTTCGGCTTCAGAGCTCACTTTGGAGGGTTTAGCTGAAGTATTTGTTGAAGTTCAAGGTTTAGATGACGACTATGCCGATGGTGATCAAGATATTACCATTAATATTAGCAGTATTGAAAGTGATGATATGGTTTATGCTGAGATTATACCATCTCAAGTTATCAATCTCACTAATAGAGATCAGGGAGAAAGTGTTGCAGTCGAGATGAGCCCTGGAACTGTTCCAGATATTGAAGAAGGTTTTAGTGAAACCCTGAATTATTCTTTGAAGTCTAGGCCTTTTGGCGATGTCGTTCTAGCATTCACTTCTTCAACAGAAGATCTGGTCATATCTCCAACGAGTCTTACCTTTTCAGATGATGATAATTGGAATGTCGCTCAACCCATTTCTGTTAGCATGTTGGATAATGGAATGGATCAAGGCAGCTCATATTCTGTAAGCTATACGATGGCTATAACTTCAGTGATTGATGATGATTACCATAATCTAGCCGAGCAAACTCAGGGTATTGATATTGTGGATAACGATGAGGCTGCAATTGTATTATCTCAGGCAAGTCATGCCATTAAGGAAGATGGCGGTACTTGTACTGCTCTTGTCAGGTTAGGCTCTCAACCTATAGGGGGTGGTGAAGTTGTTTTGGGTATTAGTTCGAATGATGAGGGTGAATTTGTGGTGCTTACAGAACAGATTTCATTTGATACTCTCGACTGGGCTAACCCTAAGTACATTAAAGTTAAAGGAGTGGAAGATGGAGAAG
Organism: Planctomycetota bacterium; assembly: GCA_015231345.1. Lineage (GTDB taxonomy): Bacteria > Planctomycetota > JADGBV01 > JADGBV01 > JADGBV01 > JADGBV01. The sequence goes on along the minus strand of JADGBV010000011.1, from coordinate 23,284 downwards.
CTGATGGGGATCAAAGCATTCCATTGATGGTAACAATCAATACGAGCTTGAGTACAACTGTGGATTTAAGTTATCAGTTCCCACTTAGTTTTGAGGTCGATATTGATGTGGTGGATATCGATTCCTCTGCTTTTCTGCTTGAACAGGAAGTTAATCAAATCTTCGAAAAAGGTGGCAGGGGAGAATTTAAGTTATCTCTAACAAAACAACCTGCAGAGGGTGAAGTGGTCACTGTGAACATAAAAAGTGCATCAGGGAATTTACATATTCCAATGAATCTGTACACCTTTGATACAAACAACCTAAATGCACTTTATGTTGTAAGTGTCGAGGCGCCTGAAGATTATGATGGCAATGCAAATGAGAACGTTTTAGTTTCCATAAGCTCTAATTTAAGTGAGTTTGCCATAGCTAGTCAAAGCATTCAATTCTCTGTGATTGATTTAGATACTCCGCAGATACTAATCGAAGGAGATAAAAACTATACCAGTGAAAATGGTGAGGAAATTGTTCTAAAAGTCACTTTGACGGGCAATCCTTCTGTGGATGTTGAGTTAGATTGCAGCCTGGCTCCTTTAAATGAAGCTAAATTATCCGCCAGCCAACTTGTGTTTTCTGCTGATAGAACGAATGAAGTGCAGTATCTTTATATTAATGGCGTGGATGATGAATTCTACGATGGCTTAAAAGAGGTGAAATTGTCGTTATCAACGGATGACTCCCTTAGTCTTGGTGATTATGCAAATCTATCAGCGGATTTTGATTTCTTAAGCTACGATAATGAGAATGCAGGTGTACTGATAGACTCATTCAATAAAGATTTCACTGTCGAGAATGGCGGTAGTCGTGCCCTTGAGTTTTCTTTGACATCTCCTCCAAGTGCGACAGTGACATTGCCCATAAGCCTCTCTCAGGAAACTGAGGCCTCTTTGGGAGGTGTTGAGCTGTTGGCCTTTAATGAAGCTAATAACTACAGGAATATTGTAACGATTTCTGGCCTAGATGATCAATTATTGGATGGCAATCAAGGCTATAGCATAGAATTGGGTGAGCTCATAAGTGATGATGTGAATTATAATGGCTTGCATTTTCCAGATATCACTTCGCTCAATTATGATGATGAAAATGCCAAGGTATTGATATGGCACGATTCTGAATATAAAGATGCAGATGATATAGAACTGGATGTCGATGAAGGTATGAATCAAGACTCCTTTAGACTTGCACTTAGAAATAAACCGGCAGGAAATATTATTGTCAATATTACAAGCTCTAATGCCAATGTCGCATCTGTATCTCCGAATCAGATTGTCTTGAGTGGCGAGGATCTTTCTTTGCCTATCACGGTGACTGGACGTAATATATCAAGTGGTGCAAGTGATAAGGATTTTAGTATTTATTTGACTGTAGATGAGGCTTCTACTCACTATCAACCATTTGATTTTACAACATATACCCTCCAGGGATTAAATCATACATTGCCAGATTTAATTATATCAGGTGATAAAAATTTAGCCGAGGACAATGGCGAGTATATTATTGATCTTATCGACTACCCTGCCTCTGATTTTGAGCTGAGTGTCGAGAATGGTTTTGCTCCCTACTCATGGACTGTCTATGATGATTTTGGCTATGTGACCAGCTCTATGAGCGAGGATACATCATTATTGACCTTGAACCTAGGATCTATGACAGGTGCTTATAGTGTAAATGTGATAGATTCTCAAGAGCCTTCAAGTTCAGCGAGCTATAGCTTTTTTCTTCAGGGCTCGCCCTTAATTACAGATTATAAAAGCACTTCTTTAGGTAAGTTGGAAGTCTATTTCGAAGACTTTTTAGCATCTGAGCGTTCATACATAGTTTACGCCCTTATGGATGGTAAGGAATGGACTGCTTTGAATAATGAACCCTTGAAGCCTAGTTTTCTAGGTAGATCCAATCCAAGTATGGATTCGCTAATGGTTTCTGTCTTCTATGAGGGCTCAGAGGATATGTTCTTTAAACTGCAAGCAGTTGATGCTAATGGAAATGTCAGTCCAGATATTCCCAATGAAGTAATATTAAGTGGTAAAGTTCAGCCTCAATACGAGGTCGAAATTGCAGAGACAAGGCCTCTAGCCGCTTTTGATGGTGATGGAGGCGGAGGTGGCTGTCTATTGAAATAGGTGGGGTAAAAGAATGATATATTGTGCAAACAATATATCATTCTTCCCATGATATAACTTATCCTTCATCAAGGCGAAGACTTATGGTTTTCAACAACCTGGCTCAAGTTCCCGAATTAAACGCTGAATTTCAGCTTTTACACGTAACTGAACTCTATTCTTCATTTTGTAAACTGAATTTTCTTTAATTTCATATTCTTGGCTGATTTTCTTAATATTCACGCCACTGACAAAATCATCAAAGATTTTCAGTGCGCGGCTAGAAAACAAGGGTTTAACTCTGTCCATAGCTAAATTGCAAATATGTGCTTTCCATTCACGCTCGATAATTTTGTCAATTTCATCATCAGACCATATGGGTATATCCCCTTCTTCGGTGTGAATGGACGAGACTTTTTGATCGTGATTTTTGTGCTTATTGTAATAGGTTATGGTTGTATTTCTGATAACGGTATTGAGCCAGGTGCGAAAGCGGCTTCGATCGCTATTATATTCAAATTTCGGCAATCCTTTCCAAATTTTGAGCAGGATTTCTTGCACAATATCCTCATGGTGCGTAGGTTTTGCCGAAATTTTGCGTAAAACGACGATAATGAATTCCTTATAGTAAGAAACGAATTCTTCCCAGGCAAGTTGATCGTCCTGGTTCTTTGCTCGCTCCAGCAGGGTTTCTCGGGTTAGCCAGTCATCACTCATGGCATGAAACTTGACTCACTAGGCTGAGTTGAGGTGAATCAACTTTCATTGGTGATGGGTAATTTTGCAAATATGACTTTAGGCCCTAAAGATAGGCCTATTTTATTGACGACTGAGGATTTAAAAGAAAGAATTGTGAGAGAGGCCTGTGGAAAGGGTTTTTCTTCTGTGCTGCGCCTCTAGTCGTCTGGGTTTCTACTCCAGTATTTCCCCCTGAGTTTATTATTGACCGTATCTTCTGGAAATAAAACTTCGGCATGCCCATCACAAAAGAGATACATGAATTTAAATAGATGTACTTTCTGAGGCCAATGAGTTCGATAATCCATTTGGCTATTCACTCGATCTCTGCCTGCAGTGTAACCGTTTCCCAGTTCGCTTTCTAGTTCAAGAAGTAGAATCGTTTCACTTGGAGCAGGCACTTCTCTGATGGAAACGCTAAGGCCGCGATAATTGAAACGATCACCCATGCCTCCCATATTAATGGTGTCTTTTCGGCAATTCATGACAGCTGAGCGTAATTGATGATACTCTGATTTGTTTTTCTGAAGTGGGCATTCATAAAGAGGGGATGGTGTTTGCGCGTAAGGCGCTTCCATTTCTTCCCTGCTGATATGCCTGCCATCATAGCCTGCGGAGCCTAATAAATCATCCCAGCTTATGTGAAGTAGGTTTTTATTCTTACGCACGAAGGCTTGGTTGTTAGGCGGAAAATAGCCTGAAAAATCTTCGGTGTAAGCCTGCATGGCTTGGCCCAAACTATTAAAATTCTGTTTGCATTTTTCTATATAGCCCAAAGAAAGACTTTTTTGAGTATAAGGTATGGCGAGAGAAATGAGAATAGCAAAAAAAGTCAATAGAATAATCAGCTCGACCAAGGAAAATGCAGTAGGATCGCTTCTGTTCATTAGCGAAGATTTAGCTGATATTGCAGATGGGATCTCTGTGTTGCCACAAGGCACTAGCTGATCGTAAGGTCGGAAATTCATGAGTGTGGCCATCATAGATGGCACCGTTTGCTTGTATAGTTAGTAGTGTGAAATGATCATATGAATCTTAAGGCCTTTCTATGGCTGTTATGATGAGCTTTATCATTATAATATCTTAATTACGAAAAATCATAAAATCTTAAGCAGTATAAAGATGCCTCATTTTGTTAGCTTAGAGCCAATGAATTTCCTGCCCAGAAGAGACCATGTCTGAGGCTTCAGATTCACAGAAAATGCCAAAAGTAGATTATCGTCTGCGCAATGTTCTAGAGGATGCTTTCGAAAATTCTTGCGATGATGATCTGACTGAAGAGGAGTTCCCCTTATTCCATGATCTTAAGGTAAATACTGAGCGTTACGATCAAGCTTCCTTTTTGGCTAAAGGTGGTATGAAAGAGGTTCAGAAGGTCTTTGATCACAAGACGGGTAGGCATGTTGCTATGGCAGTTTTGCATGATGGGGCTCCTCGGGAATTATATGAACCTTTTTTGCGCGAAGCAATGCTGACGGCAAAGTTGGAACATCCCAATATTATAACGGTTCACGATATTGGTTTAGATAATAATGATCACCCTTATTTCACCATGGAGCTGAAGGTTGGTGATAACCTTGAGGATCTTCTTAAAAACCTTGATCATAAAATCAATTTACGCCATGAGCGTCATGATTTGCTCGAGATTTTTTTGAAAATTTGTGATGCTGTCGCTTATGCTCATTCTAGGAAGGTCCTGCATCTTGACCTTAAACCATCTAATATTCAGGTGGGGCTTCATGGGGAAGTCCTTGTCTGCGATTGGGGCTTGGGTAAACTTAAGGGTGAAGAAGAGGTTGGTGCCTTTGATGAACTACTTCTCAACCCGGATTTATTGAACAATCTGACCATGTCTGGGCAAATTAAGGGGACGCCAGGTTATATGGCTCCTGAGCAAATTGAAGCAGAGGGATGTCATTCGGAGTGTACTGATGTTTATGCCTTGACCTGTATTCTTCATACGCTTCTCTCTGGTCGTCCTCCTTTGAGTGGTGCTACTGATATTGTTCTTAAAAAAACGGTAGCTGGAGATTTGCCGAATTTTAGTGAATCATTTTCTAAGCTTTCCCTGCCTAATGGCCTATGCGCTGTCATTAAAAAGGGGACAAGTCTTCGCGCCAATGATCGTTATCATTCAGTTTCGGAGCTCGCGCACGAGGTCAAAAGGTTTATGGCTGGTAGACCAACTCAGGCCGAAGAGCCTGGGGTGTTCACCCTTCTTTCCCTCTTTTTTCAACGTAATCGGCTGATTTGCTGTACCGTGTTTTTATCAGTCTTTCTGATGATGATTCTTACCTTTCTTTTTATCCTCCAACTAAGCTCCAAAGAGCAGGCTGCACGTCAGGCACAATATGAAGCCGAAGAAATGCTAGAACTCTATGAAGAGTCAAATCAGAAAATTACGAGCCTTGCAGATGAATACTTGAACGCCAGGGCTAATACCGCCATTGAATTAAAACAGAGTTCTAACTTCGCTGCAGCTTTAACTATATTTGAGCAATTATCCGATGCTCATCCAGAGAATAAAAGATTATGGAGAGAGAAAGCTAACCTTCACCTTTCAATGATGAATTTTACTGAAGCTCATAAATGCTATGACTTTATTGATTCTAAAGGCATGGGAAGTGAGGCTGCTCGTTTATTTGCCAATAAAGGCCATCATGGGTCTTTTAAGGCTTCGGATTATGATGTTCTTTTCGGTCTCATTTCTGATAAATGGACAAATAATAGAATGCTGGTGAGTCATGGTCGGATGAATACGGGGAACAGGAAAGGGCATTCTGTAATGGTACACGCATACCTTAGACACATTAACCCTGACTGGGAGGATGATATATTTGATTATACTCCCGAGATTCGTCATCTAGCAATAGGAGGCAAGGGACTTAAGCGATTTGGTATTTCTTATTACTCTAAAGTTTTTACTGGTTTGCGTATGCAAAGCATGGCTATCGAGAATACTGGCCCCATTGACCTTAAAGGCATTTCGCACTTAAGTCTTATTAGTTTAGATATACATAGTTCGAAAATTGAAGGGCTCATATTTTTAAATAATTTTCCGAGTTTGGGGGAAATTTTTGTATCTCCTGCTCAGAATGATCGTATCCCTTCCTGGGACGTGAGGAAACGCATTAAGATCACTGTGAAAGACCCTGACTGAAAAGCGAAGTTTAAATCATTAACCTATGCCATGATTTTTCTGGATTTATGTGTCCAGTGCTTAAGATTTCTCGAGTGTATCTTTGTGACAAGATAATAATACAGTCGCAGAATTCTTTCTTTTCTCTTTTAGGTCCTTATTTCTTATGGTCTTTTCCAAAGCGTCCACCTTAGCAGTGTGCTTGCATCTGCTTCTCATCTCCATGGTTTTTGGAGATCGCCCCCCAAATATTATCTATATTCTGGCTGATGACCTGGGTTACGGGGACCTCAGCTGTTTTGGTCAAAAGCATTTTCAGACACCCAATATTGATCGTTTGGCTGCAGAAGGGATGGTTTTTACTGATCACTATTCTGGTTCAACGGTTTGCGCCCCTTCCCGTGCAGCTCTTCTCACTGGTCAACATACGGGACATGTGGCTGTTCGTGGTAATTCAGAAGCTCTGCCAGAAGGTCAATCTTCCATGCCTGCAGACACAGTGACGATGGGTCATGTACTTCAAGATGCCGGTTACGCCACGGGTGTTTTTGGCAAATGGGGCCTTGGCGCTCCTGGCTCAGCTAGTGAGCCTTTGGAAATGGGTTTTGACCGTTTTTATGGCTATAATTGCCAGCGTCAAGCTCATCATTATTACCCTTATTTCCTTTGGGATGATGATCAGCGTGAAATGCTATGGGGAAACTTTGGCCTTGAAACCGAAGATTATGCTCCAACTCTGATTCATGATGAAGTGATGGACTTTATTGAAACGAACAAAAATAGACCTTTCTTTTGTTACTACGCTGTAGTTCAGCCTCATGCGGAAATGTACGCTCCAGAAGAATATATGGAGAAATATAGAGGCAAATTTCTGCCAGAAAGTAGCTATGAAGGCACCGATAGTGGCCCTAATTTCCGTAAATATGCTTATGGCTCTCAGCCTGAATCCCATGCTGCTTTTGCTGCCATGGTCCACTGCATAGATGATTATGTCGGAGATGTGATCAGTAAACTAAAAGAACTCGGCATTGATGATGAGACCTTAATCGTTTTTACCTCCGATAACGGCCCTCACCAAGAAGGGGGACATGACCCAGCTTACTTTAACTCCAATGGTTCACAGCGAGGCTATAAACGTGACCTTTACGAAGGTGGCATCCACGTGCCTATGATTGCACGCTGGCCGGGCAAAGTTGCTCCAGGTTCAGAAACAGATCACCTTTCTGCCTTTTGGGATATGATGCCAACTGCTGCTGAACTGGCTGGAGTCGATGCTCCTAAGGGCATTGATGGCGTTTCATTTCTCCCGACTTTATTAGGTGCGGATGACCAAAAAGAACATGATTACCTTTATTGGGAATTTCATGAGAAAAAAGGAAGAGTCGCATTACGTCAAGGGGATTGGAAAGCGGTTCGTTACGACGTGTCAATTAACCCCAATAGTCAAATAGAATTGTATGACCTTTCCAAAGACCCTCGCGAGGAAAATAACGTAGCAAGCCAAAACCCTGAGGTTGTTGCGACGATGGCTGCTCTCATTAAATGGGCGCGCACGAAATCACCTAATCCCGATTTCAATTTTCCCGTCAAAAGAAAAACATCTCGTCATGCTAAAGCCCATGCGAATAAGAAAGGTGGCACTCAGAAAGTTGCTCTTAAACCACCTATGGGTTGGAATAGTTTTGATAGCTATGGTGTCTACTTACATGAAAAAGCCGCATTGGCCAATGTCGAAGCCATGGCGAAAGGCATAAAGAAGCATGGCTATGAATATTTTGTTATTGATAACGGCTGGTTTGGCGAGTATTCCCTTCAAGAAGGAACAATTTACCCTGCCGAAAAACATGCTCATGATATCCGTATTAATGAATTTGGCCAATTTATACCTTCAGAGGTTTATTTCCCAGGTGGACTTAAACCCATAGCAGATCGTTGCCACGAACTTGGCTTGAAATTCGGTGTTCACCTTATGCGTGGTATTCCTCGTAAGGCTTATGAGATGGACCTTCCTATTGAAGGAACTCCCTATACAGCACGGGATATAGCTAATACTGAGAAAAAAGAGAATTGCACATGGTGTACCTACTGCTATGGTGTTGATATGACTAAACCTGGAGCACAGGAATGGTACGATGGCTTGATTCAACACATCGTTGATATGGGCGTGGATTTTATTAAGTATGATGATATTGTCCCTCACCCAGACGAAGTGGAAGCTGTGGCGAAAGCTATTCGCAAAACAGGTAAACCCATCGTCTTAAGTCTTTCTCCTGGTGGTAGTGTTGACCCAAATGCCATAGATTTTTTCAAGATGGGTAATATGCTGCGTGTGACTCCTGATGTATGGGACGAACAAAAGTATATCAATCTTTGCTTTGATGCTTGGAGAAAATGGCAAGGAAAAGAAGAGCTGGGTTTCTGGATTGATATGGACATGATTCCTTTTGGCCAACTACAACTGATGTCTCCTCCTAGCAAAGACAAGAATAAATCTCCTTTAAGCAAAGGTGATGTTGCTCTAGCAGGAAAAGGCGTTAAAAGATGGTGTATGTTAAATGCAGCTCAACAGCGTACTTTTATCACCATGCGTGCTTTAGCTGCTTCTCCTCTGATGATGGGGGGAGACCTGCCAAGTTTGGATAAAGCATCGTATGATTTAATTACGAATAGTGAAATGGTTGCCTGTAATCAAAATGGCAAAATGGGCCGTTTAATTTATGAAGAAGGTGATATCGAAGTTTGGACCGTGAAGAAGAAAGGGTCGTCTAATGAAGGCTGGATCGGTGTATTTAACCGCGGGAAAGATTCCAAAAAGATCACTTTGAATGAAAGGTTACTCGGCAAAGTTCTGTCTGCGATGACTTTTAAAGATGTCTGGAATAAGAAAGGACTGAGCATTGGCGATAGTGCTAGGCTTGGGAGTAATGATGTGCTCTTTTTGACGTACGTTTCAAAATAGATCTATTATTAGAGTGGATTGCTTATACTGCAGAGAACACTAGACAAATAAGGTTATGATGCGAAAAATATTTGGAATTATGATGTTATGTTGGCTTTGTGTTCTTTGCGGATGCAATAAACCCGCTGGGGAGGCAGAAGGGACCATAGAAAAAGAGAGCCCTCCAGAAACAATCAAGAGTATTCAGCCGGAAGTCTCAAGCAAAAAACAGGTGGCTCCTGTCTCTGCACCTGAGCCAATTAATATTGCCGAAGCTAAGGCAATTGCACTCCCCAAAGTAAGTGCAAGCAATGACTATATACCACTCGATGCACCCGAAGTTCAACCAAACTGTTGGGGGGTTTATTCTTGGGGATCTTCCCGGGGGCTAAATAAGAAAAGTGCGCCAAATATGAGGGGCATGCCTATTATTATGAAATGGGCTAGCGTGGAGCCATCTAAAGATAACTTCCAGTTTGATAAAGAGTTAAGGGATCGCTTAGAATTTGCACAAAAGAATGATTTTTATGTCTTTGCCATGATATGGGTCTCTGCTCCTGGAGGGGGCGCGACTCCTAAGTGGCTTTATACTGATGGTGGAGTTCCTAAGGTTTTGTGTTACCGATCTGAAAACCCTTTGGGGAAAAAGGAAAAACCTCACCCTTACCCTTATTACTTGCACCAAAACTATAAAGACCGTTTTTATAAACTAATCAAAACTTTCGGGCAATATGTCAATAAACTCCCCGAAGAACTTTCAGATAGGATTATATTTGTCCAAATAGCAGAGGGCTCTACGGGTGATGGTCAACCTTATAAAGGTAATCCCGTTAAGGGCTATGAAAAATACAATATTTCTAAAGCCCAGTGGTCTTCATTCCGTTTAGGGGCATGGGAAGAGTATAAAAAGTATTTTGTGGATAAGACTGAAAGACCAGTGCCCTTGGTTGTGAATGCTGATGCTAATAAGGGAGCTGAGTTTGATTGGATAGATAAATACTTGCAATATGTAGGTGTAAAACAGGGTATGTTTACACATGGTTGGCATATTTCTGATTCAGAAGCGCGCAGGGCTCATTGGCTGGAAACAGTTAAGCAAGTAGAACTTAAGGGCAAGCAGACTTTTGTAAGAGGCGAAGAAGATGGGGAGATGTTTGTTTATGGCAGAATGACTAATCATATTCCACGAGGTTTGTATACCTCGGCTCTCCATTGTTTGCATAATGGAGTGGATTTGTGGAATGTTCCGGGAAAAGCTTTGCTGCCTGCTGAGAACCAACCTGGACTTGAATTTTTTAATAAATATGCTGGCAAAAAAGACCCTCGCAATAGTCCTGCTGCTTTTTGCGCCTTACGTGAAGGCTTGGATGCCTCAGATAAGGAAAAATTCTCAGAGAAAAAATATGGCAAGTTGAAGCGTTCAAACCAACAGCGTTATCTTGCCATCGCCAAGGAGTACTCCAAGTACGGTGCCATTCAAGGGGATCCCGATAAAGCCATGAAAGGTGGTATGATTAACCGAAAGCGCAAGGATTATAACGATGTAGGTTGGGGGATCATTACAGGGAATTACTATAGATTTTTACAGCAAATCGACGCTGAAAATACGAGCCAAGGTTGGTGGCATCAAGGCCCTAAAGACTCCATTTATTCGCAATTTGCTCGAGGTTTCAAGATTGTAGATGGCCAAGGGGCCATGTCTTTTCGCCTACATTCCGCTTTTGCCGAAGCGCCGAAAGCAAAAGTCGATGTTCGTATCGTCTATCTTGATCGTGGAAAAGGTTCATGGTCTTTGCACTATGCAAAGGGAGGGAGTCTTGAGAAGGCCTTTAGCATCAAAAATAAAAACTCAGGCAAATGGAAAGAAACAGTAGCCTCTATCAGCGCTCTAGACGTTGGCAAGGGAGTCACGAATTTCACTTTGCAATATGATGGCGGAGATGACACGCTTTTTCATCTGATTGAAGTTAATAAGCGCTGAGGGAAATAGAATTTCGGATAGCCGTCGGGTATTCTAAGATATTTCCATTGGCCATAATCGAGGGGGTAGGCTTAGCAAAGCTGTTTGCAGCAGCGATCTCATAGATAAGATATTAGCTATGGCTACAGCCTCTACTGTAAATTGAAACGAGTTATAGAGCCTTTGATGAAGCATGGCAAGCTTACTCTCATCGGTTTAGCGCTGGTGATATTAACCCTTAAAATCATCTTGTGGTTCCATGTAAGCGAGATTGACCTCGCTTTATTTCAAAATCCTGATTCACAGTCTTATCTTGATGTAGCTGAAACCTTAAAATCAGATGGTCAGTTTTCTTTATCTCCAGACCACCTCCATATTCCCAATGTAACAAGAACACCTGGCTACCCAGTATTTATTTTGCTTGCCACTTTGCTGGGGTCATTTAGCTCTTCAGCAGTGATTCTGTGTCAGTTTATTTTGCAGTCGCTTATGTTGATATTGATCTGGAAAATCAGTGTTATGCTTTTTTCTCAGAAGCAGGCATTTTGGGCATGTTTTTTTTATGTGCTCGATTTAAGTAGTCATACTTCTAGTTTCTTGCTTCTCACTGAGGTCTTATTTACGGCTTTTTTTCTTCTCTCTCTATTATTTGCTCTAAAATATTTGAAGACTCAATCTGAAAGTCGGTGGGGCGCATTGGCTTTCTTGACTTTGGCCATGGCTACATTAGTCAGGCCCATTAGCTATTATTTGCTTTTTGTCATGCTCGCGATACTAATCTGGTATGAGTTGAATTTGCAGCATTCTGTAATGGCTGCATTCAGAAGAGTTGTTTTGGTGTGTTTGCCTTGCATACTTTTGCTGGGCTTTTGGCAGATACGAAACTACAGTGTCTCTGGTAGTTGTGAGTTGAGTCGTATTGTCGGTGTGAATCTGCTTTATTATCGTGCTGCGGGAGTGATCGCGCAAAAAGAGAGTATCCCTTTCGAAAAAGCTCAGGAGAAATTAGATATGGGAGCAGGGAAAGTTGAAGCCAGGCTGAAGCCAAACCTGAACTTGGAAAAGGGCTACAAGAAGAAAGCGATGTCCATACTTATTGCTGAACCCTTATTTGTGATGAAAGACATGCTCAAAGGCGCTGTGCGCTTACATATTGGCTTAGGAGAAGGGGAACTTTTACGCTTATTAGGGCAAAGCAATACAGATAGTTTTTTGAGTCGTATATCCAAGCACGGTTTTAAAAAGAGCCTGAGTGAGTGGTGGCAGACAAGGCCTTTATTTCTGTTGATGACGCTAGCCTTCTTGCTGCTGCTCTATTCAACTTATGCCCTGGCATTACTAGGAACCTTTGCTCTGCTACGTTCCCCTGATCTTAAGACTTGCCTTATTGCCCTTCTACTTCCTCTGTGTTACTTTGTGCTTCTTTCTTCTGGGCCAGAAAGCTATGCCCGTTTCCGAGTTCCTTATATGCCTATTGTGATGATACTGGCGGGGATTGGCATGGTGTGGCTCAAGGGTCAGAGCCATTTAATGAAAAAGACTAGCGGAAATAACCCGAGCTATTCCTCACACTCCTGCACTAAAACATAAGGCTGAGCAATAAGACAAACCATACTAGGCTTTTTCTCAGCCAATGCATGAGGAAAAGGTGTGACCTGACCTCCTTCAATAAGCTTCTTGACGGTCTCTTGATCGTCAGTGACAACAGCTTCAGCGACTTTAACCATATCGAGTTCTTTGCTGAGTAAAACAAGAGCTCCTCTTGCATGGTGAGCTTTGAGTAAAGTCCATGGGGCTACTCCTTTTTGTTCTTGGAGTTCAGTCACAAGGTCGCTCATGCACGAAATATTTAATAGACGATTAAAACTTATTTTTTAGAAATTCTCTTCAGATAATGCCTGGTTTCATTTTGAGAACGAGGCCCAGTTGCTTCTCTTAAATTGTTTTTTAGGTCGGCATCAATGAGTCGAGCTTTTTCGCTATCATTCCATTGGAGTTCGAAAGTGTCGATTAATTGTTGGCGTAGCCTTTGCCCTCTTATGGGGAAAGCGACTTCAACACGGCGATCAAAATTGCGCGTCATCCAATCGGCAGAGCTTAGGTGAGCTTCTGGGCGACCACCATTGCCGAAAATATAAAATCGACTATGTTCAAGGAAGCGGTCTACAATAGAAATAACCTCAATGTTTTCACTGACGCCTGGTATGCCAGGTATGAGACTACACATGCCACGTATGATGGCTCGTATGCGCACTCCAGCTTGCGATGCTTTGTAGAGCAAGTCAATAATTTCCTTATCTGCTAAATTATTGAGCTTTAAATTGAGATAAGCTTTTTTTCCTGCTTGAGCAAAGGAGATTTCCTTTTCTATCATGCGCGATACACGGGAGCGAAGATTAAAAGGAGCGGTGAGTAAAGTTGTGAATTTATTGTACTGATAGCGGTTTTCCAAGAAACGGAAGACATCTTTCACTTCACGGGTAACCGTTTCTCTTGCGGTGAGTAACATATGGTCTGTGTAGAGGCGAGAGGTCGATTCGTTAAAGTTGCCTGTGCCTAGCGCAGCATAGAAACGATCAGCTTTATTTTCTCGCCTGCGGATTAAGCATATTTTGGCATGGACCTTGAGTCCTTTCATGCCATAGGTGACTTTGATGCCTTGCTCGACTAAGCGGCCGGACCACTTCACATTGGCTTTCTCATCAAAGCGAGCCTGAAGCTCCATGACGACTTCAACAAACTTACCATTACGCACAGCATTAATGAGTGCAGCGACGACTCTTGAATCACTGGCCAAACGATAGGCTGTCATGCGAATGGAGATAACATTAGGGTCTAAGGCTGCCTCACGGAGCATTTCAACAAAATAATCGAATGTTTGAAAGGGGTAATAAAGTAGAACTTCTCTAGTGGCGATGGTGTCAAAAATGGATCTGTTTTTGTCTAAGTAATTATCTCGTAAGGGGGTAAGCTTGTTCCACATAAGATCTGTTCGACCAAGATCAGGGAACCTCATTAAATCACTGTAGTTATGATATTTGGCGTCGGAGATAATGGTGTCGAGTTCGTCGATGGAGAGTTGTTTGCAGAGTTCATCTACCATATTTGCAGGCATGTTCTTGTCATATAATAGGCGAACGGGAGCAGAAAATTTTCTTTTCTCTAAGCCTTCGTTAATGCGGTCAATATAAGATTCGGAGAGGTCGTCATCAAAATCAACATCAGCGTCACGTGTGACTTTAAAAGAATAAGCTCCTTTGATGGTATATTTAGAGCGTGCAAAGAGTCTGTTGAGTCCCAAGCGAACAATGTCGTCCTGGAAAATAACAAAATGTCCACCATTTTGACATTTGATGGAGTAGAATCTAGGAAATCGGTCAATGGGTATTCCAACCAATGCGTAACTCATTTTCTTTTGCCCCTCAAAGCTGAGTTCAACCGCTAAATAAATCAGCTTCTCATTGAGGACAGGAAAGGTGGGGGTTTGGTCTAAGAGAACGGCAGAGATGTAGGGATTAAGAGTGTTGACGAAGTAATCTAGAAGCTCTTCATGGTGCTCTTTTGGGATTTGTTCATGATCAGTTATGATATGAATCCCTTCTTCTTTCAGGCCTTCATATACCTCTTCTATAACTGCGGAGAAATCTTCAGCATTCTTCTTGGCAATCTTTTGGACCTTTCTTAATGTTTTTCTGGCGGAATGGCCGAAAAGGCTAGGAGAGTAATAGCCTTCTTCAGTAATACTCTTGAGTCCTGAAACTCGCACCCGGAAGAATTCATCCTCGTTTGAGGAGACAATACCGAGGAATTTGACTCTTTCGAGAAGTGGGGTAGTCGGATTCTTGGCTTCTTGAAGAACTCTGGCATTAAAAGCTAGCCAGCTAATTTCTTTGGGGCAATAATGTTCTGGTCCGAATTCCATTGTGTTGAATTGAAGCTAAAATAATAAGATTCACTTATTTTAGCTAGTGTACGGGTGTTTTATGGGCTTAAAGCTAGAATATTAATAAATGTTTAATAAAAAAAAGCCCATAACTAAGGCTATGGGCTTTTTTTGTCTATTCTAGGATTTTAATGCATTACATGAATATTGACCAGAGAATTCCCGCAGCAATGGCAGAACCGATAACACCAGCAACATTAGGAGCCATGGCGTGCATGAGAAGGAAATTGCTCGGATCTTCTTCTTGCCCAACAGCATGAACAACCCTCGCTGAATCTGGGACGGCAGAGACTCCTGATGCGCCAACCAATGGGTTGATTTTGTCTTTCAGGAATAAATTCATGAATTTAGCAAACAGAATCCCGCACGCTGTTGCAATGGCGAAAGAAACAGCACCTAAAGCAAAAATAAGAATGGATTGCTTGGTCAGAAAATAATCGGCACTCGTACTCGCACCAACAGTGAGGCCCAAGAGGATGGTCACGATATCGATCATGGCATTTCTGGCTGTATTGGCAAGGCGTTCAGTCACGCAGCTTTCTTTAAGCAGGTTACCAAACATCAACATGCCGATAAGAACCAGTGCACCTGGGACGATTAAAGCACAAATAAGAAAGGCGGCAATGGGGAA
The DNA here is from genome assembly GCA_015231345.1 of Planctomycetota bacterium. GTDB lineage: Bacteria > Planctomycetota > JADGBV01 > JADGBV01 > JADGBV01 > JADGBV01. The sequence goes on along the minus strand of JADGBV010000011.1, from coordinate 7,791 downwards.
AATGATTTTTTCCCTTTTAGGAACAGCCCTTGGAGGCTTCATATGGATGACGCGCTCTTCTTTTGACGTCAATAATTTCATAATGGGAGGCTGGATAACAGGCACCAGCGCCATATAAGAATAAGCGGCGACGGCAATGGCCCCCAGTAAATTTGGAGCAAGTTGAGATGCTAAAAAGATGGCCGTTGGGCCATCGGCACCACCAATAATACCAATGGCAGCAGCCTCAGGAGCTGTAAAGCCTAAATATAAGGCTCCAGCCAAGGTAAGGAAAATACCTGCTTGGGCGGCTGCTCCCAATAATATTAATTTGGGATTGGAAAGCATGGTAGAAAAGTCTGTCATGGCCCCTATGCCCATAAAGATCAGAGGAGGATAAACCCCTTGATCAACACCGAAGTAGAGGTACGAAAGCACACTACCGTCATGATAGACACTTAAGGCCATTTTTCCGATGGGTATATTTCCTAAAATAATCCCAAAGCCGATGGGGACAAGTAATAGGGGTTCATAATCTTTAGTGATGGCCAGAGTGATAAATACAATGCCTATCACTATCATGATAGCATTTGCAAAGGTCATGTGGGCAAAACCAGTGGAATGCAGAAAACTGATTAGGGTATCCATTTGTTCTCCTAATGTTAACCTTAACCGATGACCAATAATTCTTGGCCCTGCGAAACGGAATCACCAACTTGAACGGCGATTCGTGCAATCTTCCCTGCACTACTTGCTTTGATTTCATTTTCCATTTTCATGGCTTCCATCTTTAAAACAGGTTGGCCAGCTTTCACCTCATCACCTTCTTTGACGAAGATTTCCATAATAGAACCTGGGATGGGTGCATTGAGAGATCCGCTGCCTCCTCCGCCAGAAGGTGCAGCAGCTGCTGGTGCCGCAGCTGCAGGAGCTGAACCCGCATTTGCTGAACTATGCTTTGGTGTATGCGAAACAGCCGCTTTTTCCTTTTTTATGCCATTAATATTAACGGTATAAGCTTTGCCATTAACTTCGACTTTAGCCGTATCATCGGAGAGGTCTTTGATTTGGACTGAGTAGGACTTGTCATTTAGAACGATATCGTATGTGTTCATTTATCTTCTCCGAGCTAGGGTTCTCATTTTTCCGGCAGTATCCCAAAAGTTTCTTTGGTCTTGAGCTTGGGAAATAGTTATTTTTTGTTTGCCCCCCAATTTTCGATTTTCCATTTCTAAATGAATGGCTAAACCTATGGCGCAGGCCATGTCGTCATCATCGCTTCCATCTGCAACTGTCGCTGTTTGCATGCTTTGGGGTTCATCTTTTTTTCCGGCAACGAGGTTGTCGAGGAAATTGAGTACTTTTGGAAGTGCTGCAATAAAAAGACTGATGATGGTGAGTCCAGTGAAAACAATAGCCATGCCTGTTAAACTAAGGCTAATGCCATCATTGTCGATGATGTTTTGAAAACTGAAATTGAAATCCATGTCAGCCTCCTTTATAATGGGATGTTTCCGTGTTTCTTACGCGGGTTGGTATCTTGCTTATGTTGGAGCATACCTAATGCTTTGACGATGCGGAATCGAGTGTTGCTTGGGGTAATGACATCATCGATATAGCCCCTTTTAGCTGCAACATAAGGGTTGGCAAAGCTTTCGTTGTACTCAGCTTCTTTTTCTTCCCTGACTTTCTTTTTATCCTCGCCTTCTGCCTTCTTCAAATCTCTTGCATAAAGGATTTCGGCTGCGCCAGAAGCTCCCATGACAGCAATTTCACCTGTCGGCCAAGAGTAGTTAATGTCACCGCGTAGGTGTTTGGAACTCATAACACAGTAAGCTCCACCGTAAGCTTTTCTTGTAACGATCGTTACTTTAGGCACAGTGGCTTCAGCGTAAGCATAAAGCATTTTTGCACCATTACGGATGATGCCACCATATTCTTGTACGGTTCCAGGTAAGAAGCCAGGAACGTCTACTAAAGTAACGATGGGGAGGTTAAAAGCATCACAGAAACGCACAAAACGAGCTCCTTTAATGGAGGAATCGTTATCGAGTACGCCAGCTAAATGTTTGGGCTGATTGGCTACGATACCTACGGACATCCCACCATAACGGGCAAAACCGATTATGATATTAGGCGCATAGGCAGGCTGAATTTCCAAGAACTTGCCATCGTCCACTGTGTTTAAAATGACATCCTTCATCTCATAAGGCATATTCGAATTATCAGGAATGATTTCATCTAGGTAAGGCTCGGTTCTTTCTGAAGGGTCTTCCGTTGCTTCGAATGGTGCCGGCTCCATGTTGTTGGATGGCAGGTAGGAGAAAAGCCTTTTGAGAGATTCTATTGCTTCTTCTTCAGAGTCTGAAGCAAGGTGAGCCACGCCACTTTTAACGGTATGGACGGAGGCTCCTCCTAAGGTTTCTACATCAACATCTTCATGTGTTACAGTTTTTACCACTTTTGGGCCAGTGAGGAACATATAACTGTTCTCTTTAACCATGATGGTAAAGTCAGTGAGTGCTGGAGAGTATACGGCGCCACCAGCACAGGGACCAAAAATACCAGAGAGTTGAGGCACAACCCCTGAAGCCATAACATTCCGTAAGAAAATGTCTGTATAGCCCGACAAACTTTCGATACCTTCTTGAATACGAGCCCCACCAGAGTCATTTAAGCCAATGACAGGTGCGCCATTTTTCATGGCCATATCCATCACTTTGCAAATTTTCTCGGCAAATGTTTCTGAAAGAGAACCACCGAAAACAGTAAAGTCTTGAGAAAAGACATAGACTAGGCGGCCATTAATGGTGCCATAGCCTGTCACAACGCCATCGCCTAAAAACTCTTTTTTCTCCATGCCAAAATGAGTGCAGCGGTGGGTTTTGAACATATCAAACTCTTCAAAACTACCCTCATCTAAAAGCATCTCGATTCTTTCGCGAGCGGTGTAGCGACCTTTTTCGTGATGTTTCTTAATGCGGTCCAAGCCTCCACCTTCCAAGGCTTTTTGGCGCATATTGGTTAATTTATCCAAGTGGTTATCCATATTTTCTCCTGAGCTCTATAGATATTTAATTCTAGCCGTGTAAATAGACTTGGTACATGGTTGGGGTACCAATCAAATCGTCGATTTCTTTTTGTAATTCATTCCGGGTATTATCTTTCAACCATGAATCCCATGTTTCTACACTATCCCAAGAGCTAAGTACGAGGAATTGCTCTGGATCGTCCATATTCACGAGGGTTTCACCTGATATATAGCCAGGTTGGACCATCGCCATTCCTCTTAGTTTGAGTAAAAGAGGGCGTAGTTCTTGTGAGGCCTGTTGAGGCACTTTTCTGATGATTGCTACTTTAATTGCCATGGAAATATCTCCTTTGTTTATGTAAAAGATTTAAAAAATTAATGACAGTGGCCGCCAGAACAGATTTCTGTCAGGACGCCAAAGGTTGATTTAGGGTGAAGGAAAGCGACTTGTTTGCCTCCAGCTCCCTGAATGGGTTTTTCGTTGATGAGTTTGCAGCCTTTTGAACTAGCCTGCTCGAGTTGCCCTTCAATATTATCAGAAGCAAAAGCTATGTGATGAACACCTGGGCCTTTTTTCTCTAGAAATTTTGCAATGGGACTATCGGGAGCAGTAGGCTCTAGAAGTTCAATATGAACCCCATCAACATCGAAAAAAGCAGTTTTCACTTTTTGAGATTCGACTTCTTCTTCTCCTAGGCACTTGAGGCCTAAAGTCTCTTCGTAGTGACTTTTTGATTCTTCGAGAGAATGAACAGCAATTCCTATGTGGTCAATTTTTTTGATCATAACAGCTCCTATAGCTTAAGCTCTTTTCTTTTTTAACTTGAGTAACAAATCTTTGGCTGAATCGGGAATGGAGGTTCCTGGGCCGTATATGGCCAAAGCACCATTTTGAAGGAGGTAATCGTAATCTTTAGGGGGAATCACACCTCCGACAACCACTGCAATATCCTCTCCGCCTTGATCTTTAAGTTCTTTAATGAGTTCGGGGAGTAGGGTTTTATGCCCAGCAGCCAGTGAACTCATGCCAATAACATGAACATCGTTTTCCACAGCTTGTCTAGCGACTTCAGCTGGTGTTTGGAAAAGGGCGCCCACATCAACATCAAAGCCGAGGTCAGCGTAAGCAGTGGCAATGACTTTGGCGCCACGGTCGTGACCGTCTTGGCCAATTTTTGCAACAAAAATCCGAGGGCGTCGACCTTCATTGCTTTCAAAGTCTTTGGTCATGGCTTGCGCTTCTTGGATCACTTTGTTTTCCATAAAGGCGCTACTATAAACTCCAGAAATCGAGCGGATGACGGCTTGGTGACGGCCACAAACTTTTTCTATGGCATCGGATATTTCACCTAATGACGCTCTTGCCCTAGCAGCACTAATAGCTAATTCGAGTAAATTACCTTCGCCTTTTTGAGCAGCATCGTTGAGTGCGGTGAGGCACGCGTTGACTTCATCGCTATTACGTTCTGCACGTAATTTTTCTAGCCTTTGAACTTGGGATTCCCTTACAGTGGTGTTATCAACCTCAAGGGTTTCTAAGTCATCTTCTTTGTCGAGGACATACTTGTTGACACCAACTATGGTCTCTTCACCAGAATCGATACGAGCTTGTCTCATGGCAGCCGCTTCTTCGATTCTCATTTTAGGAATACCCGTTTCAATGGCTTTTGCCATGCCGCCGAGAGACTCAACTTCTTGAATATGCTCCCAAGCACGGTCCATAATGTCCTTCGTGAGGGCTTCTACATAGTATGAACCGGCCCAAGGGTCTACGACATCACAGATGCCAGATTCATTTTGTAAAAAGAGCTGAGTGTTACGAGCAATACGAGCTGAAAAGTCCGTGGGTAAAGCAATAGCTTCATCCAAGGAGTTGGTGTGAAGTGATTGTGTATGCCCTAAAGCAGCGGCCATGGCCTCTATACAAGTCCGGGCAACATTATTGAATGGGTCCTGTGCTGTTAAACTCCAGCCTGAAGTTTGCGAGTGAGTACGCAGGGCCATGGATTTTGGGTTTTTAGGATTGAATCCTTTAATGAGTTTGGCCCAGATCAGTCTGGCTGCTCTCATTTTGGCGATCTCCATGAAGTAATTCTTACCTAAAGCCCAGAAGAAGGAAAGCCTTGGAGCAAAAGCATCAATGTCGATGCCAGCAGCGATTCCACTTCTCACATACTCTAAGCCATCAGCTAGAGTATAAGCCATTTCTAAGTCATTACTGGCTCCAGCTTCTTGCATATGATAACCAGAAATACTGATGCTATTGAATTTTGGCATATACTTCGAAGTATATTCAAAGATATCAGCGATGATTTTCATGGACATTTCCGGTGGGTAGATATAGGTGTTCCTCACCATATATTCTTTTAAGATATCATTTTGAATGGTTCCAGAGAGAAGCTCTGGTTTAACGCCTTGTTCTTCAGCAGCGATGATATAAAAAGCCAAGATGGGTAGAACGGCGCCATTCATGGTCATGGAGACAGACATTTTGTCTAAAGGTATTTTATCGAAAAGGATTTTCATATCCAAAATAGAATCGATGGCCACACCAGCTTTACCCACATCGCCAAGGACGCGTTCGTGGTCTGAATCGTAACCCCTATGAGTCGCTAAATCAAAAGCCACAGAAAGACCTTTTTGACCAGCCGCTAAGTTACGTCTGTAAAAAGCATTACTTTCCTCGGCCGTAGAAAAACCAGCATACTGTCTGATGGTCCAAGGTCGAGTGACATACATGGAAGGGTAGGGACCACGTAAGAAGGGAGGGATACCTGCGGTATACTCTAAATGTTCGCAGGATTTTGTATCTTCTGCTTTATAGAGTGGTTTGACGGGAATTTTCTCGACAGATAACCAATCGTTATCGTCGGCACTTTTGCCCATGCTTTGTTGATAGGTCTCTTGCCATTTTTTAAGATCTGCATCTTTTGGCTGAGATAAGTTTACTTTGCTAAAATCTGGATATTGACTCACGCTTGCACCCCCGCTTTTTGTTGAAGGTAGGTTAACATATTCATATGGTGGCTTTTGATATGGAGAAAATCGTCCACCCCAGCCTCTTTAAAGGCATCGACTTGATCTTTTATGAATCCAGCCACTAATAATGTGCAACTTGGAGCTTTTGCTTTAAGTTCCTTTGCAATAGCTGGAATAATTTCAGGATAAAAATCATCTTTTGCACAAATAAGAAAAATCTTAGCTTGCGAATCTAGCGCCTTTTGAACTGCGTCCTGTATGTCGTTGGCTGGCTCTGGCAATAAAGTTTCAAAACCGCCAGGTTGTAAAAACGCTGTGCAAAAATCAGCTCTTAGTTTATATTGACTCAATTTGCCATAAGTGATAAAATGAATACGGGGCAAGAAACCATAATCAGCAAGGTGAGCTTCTGCACTCACTCTTAACTGTTCGTATTCTTGAGAGGCCCTTGCAGCTTTGATGGTGTTGACTTCTAGATCAGAATCTTCCTTTTTGAGGGCAGAGTTGACGGCTTCGAGTGATGCCCCAGCCAGTAAAGCTTCTTTTAAAGCTTCGATTGTGGATGATTTGAGCTTTTCGTCAATTTGGCTTTGCTTAGCTGCAATATTAACGGCGTTAATTTGAACCCCTAGGTCTTCGTTCTCTACGCTTTGCAGTATTTTTTCTTCAAGGTTAGGGAACATGGATGTGCCAATAATCCCTTTTTTGCGGCTGGCTACTGTGTCGAGTTGTTGTTTCGCTTTGGCATTAATTTGATTTTGGATACGCTCAGTTTTGAGGGCCTCAATGATGCCTCCATCCATTTCTATAAACTGAAATTCGGCCCAAGCTTTCTCCATGAGTTCTTGAGTGAGAGATTCCACATACCATGAGCCTCCGGCTGGATCGACAACCTTATCTAGAGCGCATTCTTCGCTTAAAATTACATTAGTATTTCGTGACATACGGCGGCCAAGTTCGGATTTGCCATTGACGACATCGTCGAAAGGCAAAATGCATATCTCGTCACAACCACCTACGACAGCACTGAAGGACTCTGTTGTTGTACGCAGTAAGTTAACGTAAATATCATGTACGGTCTTATTCCAAGTTGTTGTTTTCGCTAAAAGAGACATTTTCTGAACATCTTCATTACCGCCAAATTCGCTAATGATCTTGGCCCATAATGTCCTAGCGGCACGGAATTTCGAAATTTCCATAAAGAAATTAGCACCAATGGAGAAAGTGAAATGAATATGTTGAGCGCAATCATTAATGCCTAAGCCGCGATCCATCATGGCTTTAATGGTTTGTACACCATTGCTCATGGCGTAAGCTAATTCCTCTACTGCACTGGCTCCGGAATCTCCATAGATTGATGCGTCTATGCCTAAAGTTTTAATGTTAAGCTGTTTTTCGTTGATAAAACTACAGCATTGCTGCATTTGGTCATAAGTTTCTTTTAAGCTTTGCTCTAAACTTCCAGATTGTAGTAAGCTGCGCACAGGGTCGAAGCTTAGGACTGCGTTGAGCTGTTCTGCTTTAATTTCTTGTTGTTCTGCACTAGCGACTAAAAGAGCTAGAGCGGCTGAAGCATTATTGTGTCCTCCTAGTAATACTTTCTTTTGCGATAGATCGATGCCAGAAAATAGGGTGGCCGCATCGCTTAAATTCTTCAGGCTGAGTGACTGGTCTGGGGAAAGTGTTAAGCAAACCATATCGACACCTTTTTGGCAATCGAGGGACATGGCTTTAGCTGCTGTGGCAAGGTCTATATTGCTATAGTCTTGGCATACTGTCCAAGGTTCTAGTCCATAGCCTGA
>JADGBV010000119.1 GCA_015231345.1 Planctomycetota bacterium | reverse complement strand
CTTGTAAAATGGTCCTACAAACTCCCAGTTCTTGAGATCCTTCGATTTAAATAAACTCGAAGAATCACCTTCATACCCTTTACGATTAAACTTATTTCCGATCAAAGCGTAATAATTATCGCCCTCTTTCCACCCTGCGGTGTCAAACACCTGTACCCCATCAGGAACCTGCTCACTAGTAATTACAGGATTTTCAGCCAGCGGCTCCCATTCAATGAGCATATCATCTTGAGCCTGCCAGATACAAGTGCCCTGCTTTGGTACGTGAGCGATAATAGTAGGAACCTCCATATTATCCATCATATCACCACTGTAAATGCCATTGGGCATTGATCCATCATATTCAGGAACCAGCGCAAAGGGATGATGTATCCAGTGAATGAGATCAATACTTGACGAATGCCCCCAGGTTTCCATCTCAACATTTTGTCCTTTGATTGTTTTTAGCTTTTTAGCCAGCTCAGGATCAACGGTACGTGATAGGTAAAAAATGTGGTAGCGCCCTTTCCAGAAAATCATACCATTAATATCGTTCCAGAATCCCTCCGGTGGAAGAAAGTGATATTTAGGCCTATATTGGTCAGCTGATAATAAATTGCGAAGTTCACGCGCATTGTAGATCATCAATTTGGCTTCAGCTTCACTGATTAGCTTGGTCTTTTGAGCAAGTAGTTGCCCAAATGATGCACTGATAAGAATCAGCATTAGGGTCCAACGCGTTAATCGTTTCATACGACCTGTTTGAGTTAAATAGGGTAAGTCTTATTAAATATACTTATGTCAGTAAGAGTTTAACTCAAAATTCTCACCGCGGAAATCTAAAGGCAAAGATTACCTAAACCGCCCAACTTCCTAAAACAACGTATAAATAAAAGGCGCAAAAGCGGGGTTAATTTGAATAATAAACAACAAACCCGCAAGAAGTGCAAAAACCATTATGATCGGCAAAAGCCACCATTTTTTATTATCTTTTAAAAAATCGATGAATTCCGCAAAAAGAGAGCTTCTAGCCATAATTCTAAAATAATTTTCTGTATCTTTCTAAGGTGTATTCTTGGGAATCATAATCTTCCCAGTAAGTTGTACAATCATTCATTTTTAGATTGAGTTTATCTCGCCCTATGATTCTAAAAAACACTGCCATAGGGGTGATAAGCAAATAATAAGATAAGCCTAGAATAATACGTATGTTGATATAGCCTAAAATTCCTCCAATGAATAGCCAGAATTTATAGAGAGGAATCAATAGTTTAGGTAGGCACAGTCCTAAGGCCCCTAGCCCACAGATATAGGCATAAGTGATTGTTGGCCAAGAAAAAAACCAGGTTAGAAAGGTGAAGCCTGTACAAAAAATACAGGCGAAGATTCTCAGGTCGTTATTTTTTAAATTAGTCAAGGGCAAACTCCTCTTTCCATTTTGAATCGTCTTTCCAGTCGGGTTGCTCTTCTTTAAATAAGATATGATTATCAATAACGAGAACATCCATTTCTGTTCTCATGAAGCAGCGGTAGGCGTCTTGAGGGGTGCAAACGATTGGTTCCCCTCTGACATTGAATGATGTGTTGATGACTAAAGGACAGTTAGATTTGGATCTAAAGCGGTCGATCATATTATAGTATTCCGGACTCACTTTTTTATCGACGGTTTGCACTCTGGCACTGTAATCAACGTGTGTTATTGCAGGTAAGTCTGATCTTTGAATATTTAGCTTTTCGATTCCGAATAGTTTGTTTTGCTCTTCACTCATTTCAAGACGTCGGTCTTCTTTTACAGGGTGCACAAGAAGCATATAAGGGGAATCTCCTTCCATTTCAAAGCACTCTTCAGCAAATTCCTTTAAGACAGATGGGGCAAAGGGTCGAAATGACTCACGGTATTTGATTTTCAAATTCATGGTTGCTTGCATATCCGTAGAGCGTGGGTCGCCAATGATGCTTCTGCCACCTAGGGCTCTTGGGCCAAACTCCATCTTGCCTTGAAACCAGCCGATCACTTTGCCGGCTGTAATTTCTTCGGCAACTTTATTGTACAAGTCGTCATCTTCCATTTGATGTGCAACGGCTTCATACGACTTAAGGTCTCTATCTATTTCTGCACTCGTATAAGATGGGCCTAATCGACTTCCGTTTTGAAGGTCTTGGCCGTCTTCAGGAATGGTTCTTTCTTTGTCATAAAGTTGATGCCAAGCAAATAAAGCAGCTCCTAAAGCTCCACCTGCATCTCCAGAGGCGGGTTGAATCCAAACATCATCGAAAATATTCGCGCTTTTAAGAATGCCATTGGCAACGCAATTGAGAGCAACTCCCCCTGCTAAACAAAGTTTGTTGAGCCCTGACTCTTTGCGAATATGTTTACCGAGGTTGAGAAGTGCCATGTTAACAACTTCTTGAACTGATCTTGCCAGGTCCATTTCTTTCTGACTGATATCACTTTCTGATTGACGTGCTGGACCGCCAAAAAGTTCAGCAAAATGGTTATTTGTCATGCGTAAACCATTATGGTAAGAAAAGTACTTCATGTTAAGGCGAAAGGAGCCGTCATCTTTTAAATCGATGATCTCGTCGAGCATTTTCTGTACATATTTTGGTTCGCCATAAGGGGCTAAGCCCATCACCTTGTATTCACCCGAATTCACTTTAAAACCAGTGTAGTATGTGATTGCAGAATAAAGAAGCCCCAAACTATGGGGGTAATCGATTTTTTGCCTTAATTGAAATTGATTGCCACGACCTTCTCCCCAAGTTGTTGTATGCCACTCGCCTACCCCATCCATGGTTAAAACTGCCGCATCTTCAAATGGAGAGGGATAAAAAGCACTCGCACCGTGGGACTCATGATGGCGGCAGAAAAGCAATTCGCCTTCGTAATTTCCTAGCGAGGTATCAATAATTTTACGCATCCATAGCTTTTCTTTTAGCCAGAGAGGGATGGATTGAATATAAGAGCTTATGCCTCTGGGTGCTACGGCGAAATAGTTTTCTAGAATGCGTTCAAATTTAGCCCATGGTTTATCGTAAAAGACCACAGCTTTAAGGTCTTCGCTTTTTAAACCACCTTTTTGTAGACAGTACTCCACAGCATTTGTGGGAAAAGCAGGGTCATGTTTAATGCGTGTAAATCTCTCTTCTTGAGCAGCACCAAGTATTTCACCGTCTTTGATAAGAGCTGCAGCTGAATCGTGATAAAAACAAGATATTCCTAATATAGCTTCAGGCATTATTTTTTTGTAACATTCTTAAGGATAAAGAGTAATTATAATTAAGAAGTTTCAATCACTTTCTAAATATCGACTTTGAATTTGAAGAGTTGATGGAATTCAAAAGCTACGCTTTATAATTAATGTCCTATCGATCACACATATTTACCATGAATCATCCTATGATAAAAACGTTGACGTCTTTGGCTATTTCTTTATTGATATGCTGCCCTCTTTCCGCCAAGATTGATCGAGGGACCCCCTTAGAAATATTGACTCAATTTCACGAAGCTAGATATACCCTCAAATCAGCTCATCTGAATCGTGCTAGTTGCTTAGTGTATAGCAATGAACTAGCAGAAGAAGCTAATAAAGGTGAAAAATTAGCTTTGCAATCGGGCAAATACGAAGGGGTCTTTTCCATTGACAACAATATTAAAGTGCAAGTTGTCAAAGCGCCACAAAGCAGACACCCAGAAATTAAATTTAAAGCCCAGAGATATGCTTATCAATTCGAAAATTTTGCCAATGAGTTATTAGACCGCTCAGATCAAATAGCTGAATATTTTAATCCGGAAATTCTAAAAGAAAATTATATGATTGATTGGTTAGACGAAAAGAAACGTCAAATTCAGTTGACGGAAAAAGCAGATAAAGTTGGCAATAACGCAGTTGAGGAGAAAGCAAATAATCCTCTTCGCGATAAAATGATGGAAATGAAGCAAATCATGCAAGAGAGGAAAATGCAAGAAGGCAGAGGAGGAAAGGTAGGCAGAGGAGGAAAAGTAAGGTTTGGTGGCAAAGGAGGCCTAGGGGGTGGTAAAGGCAGATTTCGTGATCAAGGCGCTGGGCAGGAAGGAATGAATCAAGGCTTTCAAGCACCCATGAAGCCCAATATACAAGCTGAAAATGCTGGCGATAAGACACAGAAAAGTTATTTGATTACTTTAGATTCTCGCTACCGCCCTACTCAAATTGAATTTCAGGAAGGCGAAAATACAGTGAAAATTCGCCTGAAACTAAAAGAAAGTCGAAAAAAATGGTTCATTGATAGTATCGACAAAAGCCTACTCGACTCCGAAGATCGTCTCATAGAAAGAACCCTAACGAGTTATTTGCACGCTCAATCAAAAGGGGTTTATTTGCCCAAAAAAATCACCCAAAAACTATTGGATCGTAAAGGGAAAGTCCTCACAAGAAGGGATGTGCCCAATCCCATCTCGCTAAACTTCACTAACTTTGTCGTCGAAGTTAGGGAGTAATACTCATGAAGCGCTTAGGCTTTACAATTAACTTCGACCTAACCTTCGCCTGAATCTTTCACTCCAGCAGCCTTAACATTAGCTGCATCAAAAGCATGGCAAGGAGTCACCACATACAGCATATGACATTTTGGGCATTCATCTTCAAAAGTCTCCATATCGAAGCTTTCGCCACATTTTTCGCAGTCTATTAGCATAGGCATGGGCATAAATTGATCTTGAAACCCCATGCTATGAAGCTTTTGTTGGATTTCTTGCCCACTTTTAAACTCTCCACTACATCCATCGTGCATAATTCTGCTCCTTTGTTATATTAAAATCTCACCTGTACGCAGGCGATTACGGTAATCTTGTAAACGGCTATCTAAAGCCATGAGCTCATCTAGTAGTCCGCGTTCTTCTTGACTTGTTTTGATCACTTGTCTGATGCCTCCATTCCCAATGACTAACCTTTGGGTGCCCATTAAAGCTAAGATGGGGTCATGAGTCGCCATAAGCACAATTTTATCTTCAGAAACAAGTAGATCTAAAGCTTTACGCCTATCGATCCCTGCATTTTCAATTTCATCTATTAAGACTATGGGCGAACGGCTTAGGATCGCCGTATCGGCTATCATTAATGACCTTGATTGACCACCACTTAAACCTGTGAGGGCTGTTTGACCCGAAAAGCTTTCCCCAGCCAACTCATTAGCTTGATCAATAATCGCCTTTACAACATCGTCAGCATTATTAATCATACGGCTTTCCGCATGCATAAAGAGAAACTCTTCAACTTCCACATCCATGACAAAATTCATATTTTGTGAGAGTTGAGCAACGAGTTTATGCATTGGAGAGTAGCGCCATTTCGGGTCCGGCTCTTGATCATTGAGGTGGACGACTCTTTTTGTTGGGGTGTCCCCTTGAGAAACCCATTCGATATCGGCTAATAAACGACTTTTGCCGCTGCCTGTTGGGCCTACAATAGAAGTGATTTCGCCGCTTTTTAAGGTCAATGAAGTGTAAGACTCTTTCTGAGCGGATTTATCAAAACCAGGAAAGATGGTTAGTGTTGATATTCTTTCATCTTTTTCACCTAAAAAACTAAGCATCTGAGAAATATGTTCATTTAAGCTATCAATGAGCTTCTCTGCGGAAGTCCCATGGTCTTCATACCAATCTAAAGAGACTTTTTGTAAGATCTCTGTGTAATTTTGGCTTTCCTCAGTGGATATATCTATATTTACTGATTCAAGAAAACTTTCAACAAAGGGAAATTCTTTGATCAGTTGATACAAAGGGATTTGACTATAATTTTCCATACTCACTAAATTTTCCTCACATTGCCATGCTGATACTCTTTGCCTATACGGGTTTCACCTAAGCAGTATGAACACATGGCTGAGGGCATAGGGAAGCGTAACTCTTTTCCTGCTAAGCTATCAGTCTCAACAGGTTTATCCATAACTAGACTGGCAAACTCAAACGCTCCTTGTCCGCTGAGTCCATTAACATGTAAGGTGATTGCTTTTGGGTTCACTCTAGTGACACTAGCCGAAAAAACTTCACGTTCAGCTTGCGATACGATATCACCTTTAGTAATCACAACAATATCAGCAGTCTTAAGCATAGGACCAATTTTTTTGGGTGTGCCTAAACCACATAAGTTATCTATGACGCAAACGGCTTTGATATCTTTAATATAAGGAGAACAACGATTACATAATCCAGCACTTTCACTAATCAGAATATCCGCTTCGATACTTTGCCCCCACTCTAGTATCTCTTCAATATTACTGACAAAGAAGTGATCAGGGCACATGGCACCTGAAATTCCTTTTTTGACTGTGAATCCATTTTTACTATAAATAAGATCGTCTTCAGTAGAAAGACAATCGAATTTCACCACACCTATTTTTAAACCATCTTGGATCATAGGCTTGAATGCCTTAATGATCACAGAAGTTTTGCCCGTGGATGGAGGGCCACTAAAAGTGATAAATTTCATTGATTCTGACCTTTATGGTTAAATAGGTTTAAGCATGTTTCGATTTCATCACTTAGATTATGGCTATAGATATAATCCCATCCAAGCCACATAAAAGGGTGATTTTCTGGAAGGACATTCTCTACTTCGGGATTAGTACTCGGAAACAATCCATTGATAGCCAATGTTTCGCCGACTTCTTTAGAAGCAAAAAAGTCGCTTAGAATTTGCACTTCTTGTTGGCGTTTCTTATTGGCCAATAAAAAGATAGGGCTAATAATAGAACCATCTTCCGGCCAGATCATTTTCATGCCTGAATTTGGCCTTGTCATTTTTGAGAAAAAGTACGGCATAATAGTAACGGCTGGTGGGTTGGCTTTTCTTTCGCTTTTGACCATTTCCGAAGGATGCATTGATTTCATTAATCCTTTGCCTAGAGCCTCTACTGCACTATCACCATACTTATTGCGAATATTGAGAAGTATGCCATTAAATAAATCAAAATCCCCAACTGGCAAAGATAGTTTATTTTCAAATTCAGGTTTTAGCAGATCTTGCCATGTTTTAGGCATGGGGGTGTCTCCCAAAACTTTCTCATTGACCATAAAAATAGAAGGGACAACGGCAATCATTGAGTAGATATCTTCAGGGTCCATTAAACTGATTCCCTGAAAGCTCTTGTTTACTTCTGGGTAGTTAAGAGAATTGTAAAAAGCCTTTTCCCTAAAGCGCCCGAAGCCTTTTTCTTTATCGAAAAATGTTTCAAAACCTGCAGAAATAAAAATATCAGGTAAATCATTTTCGTGCTGAGCCTCATGAATATTATTGGCTATCCAATCCGCTCCTGTCGACGCAGCTTTTAGCTCATGATTGACTTTAAGAGAGCTTTCCTTTTCTGCTAAAAATGATTCAAATTGTTCTAAGAGAGGTATGCGAACGGGACAAGGCAGTAAGCCGACAAGGTGTAAGGCTTGTTCATTATCGTCCAGGTTACCATTGCAGCTCTCTTCTATAATACTCGTTAACTGCTCAAGAAAGACATCTTCATTGAGCCCTTTGAGTTTGAGTGCTTGCGATAATGTAATACTACTGCCAAAAGTTTTTAATTTATCTAAATCATCAAATTGAGGAAAACCGTTCGCCCTGAAAAAGTCTATGCTCATTGGCCACTTTTCAGATATCTCGAATAAATTATGATCTTTCGATAGGGTGCTCATATTTGCTGTTGAAGGGAGTGTTAGATAAATACATGAGGCTTATAGAAATACCCGTGCCATATTATGGCAGCGTAGCAAAGGCTGATTATTAGGGCTTATTTTTTAAAAACACCTATCACGTCACTAAATCCATAACATATACGTTATGAAATAAATAACGGAATCGTTATAAATAAAACAACGACTGCATGTAGAGTGACTAAAAAGCAAACTATTTATGAAATAAATGTTTAAGAGCCAGAATTGGATGCTTCCAAATCATTCTTTTCCCCGAATACGCCATGACCTTACGTATCCTTTCCTTATATTCTTTATGGTAGCAGTGGATTTCGCATTTGGAGCAAACAGGCTTCTCATCTTTAAATGGGCATTTCTTGAGTCGCTCATTCGCATAATTTAATAAATCTGAACACTCTTTACACGAAGCTATAGATTGCAACGAATGATGCTTCTTACAATATATCAGCATCATCGCTGCTATTGTTTTTGCTTCTGTCTTGAGCGAATGATTCATAAAGTTATGAGGTTTTCCATAAGATATCCCATTTACCAGTGGCACAAGCCTATCTCTATAAGCAAAATATATATTTAGTTGTGAAATTCATAACACGACTAATCTCTTCATGAATATGAAAAATCACCATGCACTCCTCGAGATTGCCTTTGATCTCACCTCCTCCTTACCCTCTCAGGATCGTTATCAAAAGCTATTGGATGTGGTGCAGAGAATGTTTAATTGCCAGTGCTCTTGCTTACTCAGGCTAGAAGGTGATATTCTGAGACCACTTGCCTTTAATGGTTTAGTTCCTGAGGTCCGCTTGAAAAAATGGCAACTTAGACAACACCCTCGCCTGGATCACCTAATTCACTCTAAGGCCCCTCATATCTTCCCAAGTGACTGTGACCTACCCGATCCATTTGACGGCTTACTTTCAGCTGACTCTTCCGCAAACCTTTCTGTGCATTCTTGCATGGGCAGCCCTCTCATCATAGAGGGTGAAGTGATAGGCCTACTTACGGCTGATTCTCTTAAGAAAGATGCTTTTAAGCACATAGACCTTCAAGAACTTAAATATTTAAGTTCTTTAGCTGGTGCCATGTTAAGAACAAGCGAATTAATCGATCAATTAGAGGCTCTCAATTCACACCAGCGTAATGTCATGGAGAGCTTGATTGCTCAAGAGAGCGAAAAACAAGCTAAAATGATAGGCAGCAGCGCTGAGATGGTCAATCTTCATGAAGAAATCAAAATGGTAGCTCAGGTCGATGCTCCTCTTCTTATCACGGGTGAAACTGGAGTCGGCAAGGAATTAGTTGCCAGACAAGTTCATGGCTCATCCAAAAGAAGTTACAACCCTCTTATCTATGTCAATTGCGCTGCTTTACCAGAATCAGTCGCTGAAAGTGAACTGTTCGGCCATACCAAAGGAGCTTTTACTGGAGCAGATAAGCATAGAGCTGGTAAATTTGAAGTCGCTGATGGAGGCAGTTTATTTCTCGACGAAATTGGCGAGCTACCCCTTTCCCTACAAGCTAAACTCTTAAGAGCAATACAAGAAGGTGAAGTTCAGAGAGTTGGCTCAGATGAATACAAGAAAGTTGATGTGCGCATTATTACCGCCACTAACCGGCAATTAGCAAAGGAGGTGCAAGAGAATCAATTTCGCGCTGATTTATATCATCGTATTAATGCATTCACCATAGATATTCCAAATTTAAAAGAGCGAATTTCTGATATCCCATTACTTGCAGGTTACTTTCTTAACAAAATCTGTCACCATCTCAACCTACAAGAAATACGTTTAGATTCAAGTGCACGAGAGATATTAATGAGCTATTCCTGGCCTGGTAATATCAGAGAATTAGAAAATTTACTTTTCAGAAGTGCTGCACGAGCACAAGCCAAAAGGTCTGGAGAAAAAGAGCTTATTTTAACGGTGAATGACTTTGAAAGTCTTCTGAATGACAAAACGTCAGTGAGTAATACTCCGTCCAAGGATGAAAATCTTAAGGCTCAATGTTCTAGTTTGATTCATCAGGAGCAAAATATAAATTTACGCGATGCCACAGATGC
>JADGBV010000118.1 GCA_015231345.1 Planctomycetota bacterium | reverse complement strand
ATTATTGAAAGCTACTGCAAGTCATCTGCTTATTCTGTCAGGCCTCTTGAGATTAGTTTCGAAGAAGAGTATGTGCAATTTAAGACTGGAGATGACCTGCTTGGAGTGGAAAGTACGATGAGTCAGTTTAAAGTTCAAGTTTTCGATACAGATGATATGGTTTTGGCTTTTGGTTGTTCAGCATAAATGAAGAACTTATGAATGATTATTGAGATTTTTTGTTTCAATATTCTGGCACTCCTTAAAATTCACCTTCCTCGGGAAATATGGAATTTAAGGTTTTAATCCAGCAAAATTATGTCAGAGAGTGAAGAAAATCCCCAGAATGAAGCGGAAAATGAGGTTAAAGATGAGGGGAACTCTCTTGTATTAATCAGTAGTGGTAAAAAGCTCAAAAAGTACACTCTCAAAGTAGAAGGCAGATCTTTTCTTTTGAATTGCGCTTTAGAGGATGATTTTCCGCCGAATGCTCAGACAGCCCTCTTTGATCAGCAGAATAGAAAATATGTTGTTGAGTCCACTGAAAAGAAAGGATCAAAGGATTTTCTGCTTAAACTGATTTCAGATCATGACTTATCTCCTTCTTCCATTACTGCTCCAAAGGATGTAGAAAGTGGGGATGTTGAGGGGCAAACTGATGATGATCTCACTAAACTTAACCTTGCTTTAGAGGAGAAAGTGAAAGAGATATCTCAGTTGAAGCAAATCAATGAAGAGTTAAAAGAGAAAATTGAAAGCCTGAATGCAAGTATGGCTGTTGATCAAGAGAAATTAAGCCTTGAAGTGAAAGCTCTAAAAGAGCAACTCAGTGAAGTGGAAGGTCAAGAAATTGTAGAACGCAATGAACTTGAGTCTATCAAGAAGAAACTGAATCAAGCTGAAGAGAAAGAGAAAGCTGCGACTAAAGAGATCTCTCGTCTCCAAGAGCGCTTGAAAGATCTTGAGAAGCAAGAAAAAGATGCTAAAAATGAACTCTCAGTCACTCAAGAAAAGATAGAGCAAATTGAAAGTAACGAGGCCAAACTCAAAGAAGAAATTTCTCAATTACAAGCTGAGTTATCGAAAGAGCAGACTTTAAAAGGCAAAATACAAGAAGATTTAAAACAATCTTTAAATAGCGAGGAGCAGGCTAAGACTGCAGCTGAAAAAGCTGAGTCTAAGTTTAAAGAAGATCTCCAAGGGACTAAGAGTTCTTATACCACACAAATTGAAGAAAAAGAGAAAGCCTACGCTGAGCTTAAAGAAGAACTTGAAAAAGAAAAAGCGAAGTGTATTAAGCTGAGTCAAGAAATCTCTGACCTTGCCAAAGAACAGAATAACGTTCTTGGTCAAAAGGAGAGTAAAATAATAGAATTAGAAAAAGAGCTTGCTGAGGAAAAAAATCATTTAAGTGATATTGCGAAGCAATTTGCTCAGTATACAGCAGAGTCTGTGCAGGATAAGGAGAAGGTTGATGAAGATAAAACAAAGGAAATCGCACTCCTGAAAGAGCAGCTCCTGCAACTGAAAACTAAACTAGCAGATCAAAAGCAAATGGCCTTAGGTTCTGAAGATAAGTATTCTGACCTTCAAGGCATGCTCGAGAGTGAGCAGCAGAGGACTCAGGATTTGTCTATACAAATCAATACTCTTTCTAGTCAACTGGATTTCAGAGACAAACAGATATCTAAGCTAGAGCAAAAAATTCTGTCTGGTAGTAATCATGATACAATGACTTCTATGATGACAGATGAAGATGTTGATGAAACAAAAAGTGAGCTTGAAGACCTCTTTGCTCCTCGTGCTCCAGATGAACAGCTATACTTGAGTGGTGCCGAAGAAAACATTATGCCTTTTCAGCAGAAAGTCTTTAGGCGTAAGCGTAGACGCTAATTAGGCCTAAGCGTAGACTTCTTAGGTTTTATTTTCGTCGCTCCTTTCCTTTTATTTGGTGTAAACGGCAAGCATATCAGTCAATGCCTGAAATGATAACGGCTTTGTAAGGAAATCATCCATGCCTGCTTCTAGGCAATTTATACGATCTTCCTCAAGAGCATGTGCTGTAACGGCCAGTATTAAAGATTTTTTAAGTTTCTTTGTCTGTTCATGGTCACGTATCTTTTGTGTGGCCTCTAATCCGTTTAGTATGGGCATCCTTACATCCATGAGGATAATATCGTAAAAGTTCTCTGTGGCTAAATCAACAGCTTCTTGTCCATTTAAAGCTGTGCTGACATGACTGGAGATCTGTCTTGCTAATTTTTCAATAACAATCAAGTTAACGCGGTCATCATCGACGACGAGGATATTTAGGTTCTTGCTTGAAAAGTCGTGAATTTGAGATTCTTTCTCTGGAAGCTTCTCTTTGTTCTGGCATGTTTTTTTCAAAGGAATACTAACTGTAAAGGTGCTGCCTTTGTTGAGCTCACTATCTAGTGTGACCTTTCCACCCATCAGTAATACTAGTTTTTTGACAATGGATAGGCCTAACCCTGTGCCTCCATATTGATTGATTATGCCATGATTGGCTTGTTCGAAAGATTCAAATATATTCACTTGTTGGTCTTCAGCTATGCCAATACCTGTGTCTTTGATGGTGAAGTGGCATAGGCATTTTTCCAAGTGGCAATCTATCCGACATTTGACTTCGACAGAACCTTCATCTGTAAATTTAATTGCATTACCAATAAGATTAGTGAAGATCTGGTTGATGCGAAGGCTGTCTCCTTTGTAACGGCAATGCTCTTTTATGTCGATATGCTTACTAAAGACTAGACCCTTTTCACAAGCCTCTCGTTCCAATACAGTTATTGTGCTTTCTAATAACTCACAGAGATTGAAGGGTGTTTCTTGCAGTTTCAGTTTCCCTGACTCTATGCTGGCGATGTTGAGAATGTCTCCTAAAATGCCCACAAGAGTTGTGCCACACTGCTTTAAGTCTTTCAGGTACTTTTGTTGTTGTTCAGTTAGATTGGTTAGTTCAAGGAGTTGAGCTAAGCCTAAAACTCCATTCATGGGGGTGCGTAGTTCATGGCTCATATTGGCCAAGAAGACAGATTTGGCTTCATTGGCTGCCTCCGCCTTGATCTTTGCTTGCCTTAAATCGTTCTCAGTTTTCTTTTGTTGGGTGATGTCCCGGACAGTTGCAAGTAAGATATCCTTTGTGTCGAGTTGCAAACGTGTTAGGAGAACGGTGGCTGGGAACTCCTTGCCTTTGGTGGTCTGATGGGTCCACTCAAAGAAAGCTGAGCCAGTATTCATGACTTGGCCTATTGTATCTCTGGCTATTGTCATTGAGGGCATGCCGCATGGTTGGAATTCAGGGGATAAGTCCAGTGGAGTGTTTGATGTAAATTCTTCTTCACCTGCACAGTCGAAGAGTCTTAATGTAGCCTTGTTGCAAGAGGTAAAGAGCATATTGTCTTTATTCATCGTCATGATGGCATCTTGAGATAGGTCGAATAACGCCTGGTATTGTTTTTCATTGTCAGCTATGATTTGTTGGTTTTTGAGGTAACTGGTCATGTCACGGAATATGCCGATATTGACAACTCTGCCTTCGCCTTCGTAACTCATGGTATTTATGTCGACATAGAATACCTCGCCATTTTTCTTTATGCAAGGGATATTATGAGCCATTTTTATTTCCCCTCTAGCCTGTGCTTCGAAGGTGCGTACGATTTTAGGGAAGTCTTCTTTGGGATGAATATCCATAACCGATAGCTGGAGTATTTCGTTCAATTCATAACCCAACATTTTGCAGATATGGGCATTGGCATCTAGAAATTTTTTGCTATGCAAGTCAGCGATCAGAATGCCATCTTCGCATTGCTGGAATAGATGCTTGTAGTACTTCTCTACCTGTTGGTGATCTGCCAAAGTGATTCGAGCCCCCCTTTTGGGATAATTTAACGATTATTCCAAAAAAGATAGATTTTTATTTAAAACGAGTCAATAAAACGGGAGAGAAATCGACTGTTTTTGAGGGAGTGGAGGTTATGGCAGGGCGAAAATTTGGGAAAGTGAGCTAAAAACGATTTTACCGGCTAACATCAAAACAAAGGAGACTGCCAGAGCTTTCGCGAAAATAGAGTTTTCCGTTGCTGAGTATGGGCATAGTCCAGTAGGTGCTTTTCTTTATATTGAATATTTGCACTGAGCCTAAAGATTTAAAAGATTTAGGTGATAATTGAACGATATGGAGTTTGCCAGTCTTATCTAAAACGATGAGTTCTTTTTTTGTGGCAAGCATTGCTTCAGAGCCCTTAAGTTCTTTCCATTTAAATTCGCCTGTCTTTGCATTGATACAACTAATGGAGGCTCCTTTTGTTCCTCCAACGCAACCGTAGAGGTAGCCTTCATGGTAGATCCAGTTGCTGAAATGATTCTGGGTATTTTGGGAAAACCATACTTCTTTTGGTTTTGCTGAAACATCAAGGAGGGTTCCGCCGTGACCATAAGCACTGGCAATGAAAATGTATTTATCAAAACTTATGGGTGTGGCTGCATTAACGTCATGTTTGGTGACCCAGTCATAATCTCCGACAATTTTCCCATCTTTGAGGTTGAGCAAAAATAATTTTTTACTGGAAAAAATGGCTACACATTCTTTCTTATTGCGCATAAAAACATGTGGTGTCGCATAACCAGCTGTGCCAGCCTTGTTCTTCCAGATGACTTTGCCTGATTTTTTATTTAACGCAATCCCCGCTTCTCCTGCATTGAGGATGACCATATCGCCTTCAATGCAAGGGGAGGCTGAGAGTCCCCATTTGGGCAGCTTGGCAAATTTGCCGTCCGATACATTATAGTCCCAAACTTTCTTGCCTGTTTTGGCATTTAAACATAAAACCAAGCCAGATCGACTCATCGTGTAGACTTTGTCATCATCAAGAACGGGTGTGCACCTAGGTCCGGCAAAATTACCAGCTTTGCAGGCGTAATCGTAGTTCCAAACCTCTTTTCCATTCTTGTTGTTAATGCAGTAAATGATATCGCGATCTTTTTTATTGCCCATGGAGTAACAGAAGTCTCCTTTAGTGGCTACAGCAGAATGTCCTTTGCCTAATTGAAAATTCCATAAGGGTTTAGGGTTCTTCAATAATTTCTTATAATTCCAATTTTTCTCCAAACTTATGCCGTCTTTTCTTGGGCCTCGCCAAGGCCCCCAATCTTCTGCGTGGAGAGCTGAGAGGAGGCTAAGGAAAAAAACGAGGCTATATATGAGATTTTTCATAGTCTGTGTCGGCAAAATGTTTTTTCTATTGTAATCAGCGCTGGCCTCTGACTAGTGCATGATCTTGCTATTGGCACTATGTAACTGAGTTGCTTTAGGTTCGGGCGTATCATATTGATTTATAGATATTAATGGACTTCTGGAAGCTAAGAAGGAGCTGGGTACTTTTCAGATGAGGCTATAGTGAAATTTAACAATTCACGTATTTCTTATGGCGTGTTTGCTTTGAATCTGTGAGAGTTGAGCTGTGTGGAGTTATGCCATAAGCTCTTTAGCAATGAAAGATTCTTAGCGTTGCCTTTTTTTAGTGTACTTAGTTGATGAGTCTTCTCTCTTGCATGTTTTAGTGTCGGGGGCCCACGCTTACATTGATACTTTCGCACTATTTATGTTTTTGATTGCATGTAAATGTAGCTGAATGTTTTTCTTCACGCTTAACAGATTCTTATATAATTTTAATAGTCATCTAATCTGAATTTAATATTAACCTGAACATGTCAGCTGAAATTCAAAGCCCAATTTTTTATCACTCCATGGGAGATGGGCATTCATACGATGAGGTTGAGGCTCTAACTGGTTGCTTGGATGCGCCAGTGGTTACAGAGGGCGGAAGTGTGATTTTGGACCTTGGTGAAGCTCCATCTCTGTCTGGTCGGACTTTAGGTTTTTTGCTTCATACCCATTTGAAAATGAAGAAAAAGGGTGGTGAGCTAATTGTGGTCTCATTAGGAGATAAGCCCAAGGAAGTATTGGCAGATTTTTGCCCGGAGTTGAGAGTGACTCAGGATCTTCCTTTTGCTGCATTAACTTCGGTTAGCTCGATTGATTCGCCGCCTGCGAGTGTTTCGTAAATAATTTCCAGTTGGCTTTTGAGAAAAAGCTTATCTTTGGTTAGTGAAACTGTTAGATGAGAGTTCCAAGTGCAGTCCTAATTAAAGGTGCTTCGCTGTGAAGGACTTGCTGCTTAATTAGAGCGCTTCGATAAGAAGCAAAGCAAAGCCGATGCTACCCAAGGCGTATATCCAGCCTGCAGCTCGATTTTTATCTTCAGAGACTTCTTTGCGTAGACTTATGCCACTCGCAAAAATAAAACGAAAAATAAAGCGTCGTGCGAGGAGTAGAATCACAATCGCTAAAGCAGATAGGCATACGAAATAAAATAAATCCTCTTTCATGAGAGTCATATTTCCAGCTGCTTGGCTCCCTAATATAAGTCCCAGTGCAGCTTGAAAGCCCGCAAAGGATAAACCTGCAGATGTGTTGTTGTCTGCCAGAGCACTATGTAAATCTCTATTGCTGACTCGGTAGAGTTTGGAAGACGCCACTAAGATGACTTGTCCTAACATATAATAAACGCCAATTTCTAAAAAACTATCAAGAAGTGGAATGTCGTCGCCACTGATGGCTCCACTGAGGATACATGCTGAGCCAATATAGCAGCCACTCAACGCCCAGGCAACTCCTTCATTTCTGTCTTTGCATATGAGCTCATAGACTTTAAATCTATTGAGGATAAGTTTATCTGTTATGATGACAGATAGATTAATGAGTACTAATGATAGGGCAGCGTAGGCGCAGAAGTCTCTAATGGCTAACCATCCATTGAGGCCTTCTCCCATAAAGAGGCCACGAAAAGAAATAAGAATAGCAAGGTAATAGTTTGCTTTAGCAATGCCCAGGGCAGGATTGTCGGCTGTAAAAAGCTCTTGGTCATCATCAAATTTGGTGATGACATCTTGCAGTATTTTTGCAATAAAGATGAAAACTAGAGCGATGGCTAGTTCAATCAGATCAAATGGATTAATATGAATCATAAGATTATTTTCCAAAACCTCTGGAGCCGCCACCCCAGGATGAACTACGATTATAACTGCGCCCCCAAGATGAGCTTTTGGAGCTTGAGGACTTGCTAGAGGCAGACTTGCGAGATGAGCCAAAACCGGTGGCGCGTTTTGCTGTTGCTGTATTTCTTTTTTGAATGGCACTTGATTTGTAGCTTTTGACAGCGGAACTCTTCTGTGAGGCTAGGCTACTACGAACCGTTTTGCCACTATTTGTTTTTAAAGGTGTGCTTGAGGCCTTGCTTTTTTTATAGGTTCTCCTTGTTGTTTTAGTGCTGCTAACGGATCTGCCACCATAATTATTGCCATAATAACCCCTGCCATAGTACCCCATTCTTCCGTAAAAACCAGGGCCATACCAACCAAAGGGGGAAAAGAACATTGAGTTCATCATATGCATAGTTAAATAAGTATGCATAAAGCTGGAATGGTAATGGTGATGATGATGCCCTTCATAGACCTGTCGGTTTGGCCTCGCTTCAACATCAAAATTAGGATTCTTGCCGTTGCCTTTTCGGGGAAAGACTGTCACAGACAAGACTTCAATGGCTTTGTTCTCAGCAATATTTTGCCATTCATTTGGGTTGTCGGGGTATGATTTGACTTGCCCTGGATCAGGAATACGCACAGAAAATGTCATGCTTTCTGAGTTCCCTTCTGGCACTATGAGAATTGGATCAGGAATAGAGTCTTCGTTGAGGTCGATACTTGATATTTGCGCGATCTTGGTGGAAATATCTTGAATGACAAATTGGACTAATTCTTTGCCTTCTTTTTTGAGGTCCGCACCTTCAAGGTAAGCTTCTTTAACAATTTCAGGTACTTGGGCGGGGTCAAGTTCACTCGATAAATCTAAATTTTCCCCCTGCAATACGGCAACTGTTCTTTTACTGACGCCGACGCCCATATTGCTATAATCGTATTCTTCGCTGCCACACCCTGCCAAAGTCAGGCAAAATGCAATGAAATAAAGAATTTTAAAGGGGTTAGTCATTAACATAATTCGCAATATTAACTAAGAATGGCGCAAGTGGTAAGTCCGGCAAAAGCCCCAATGCAAAAAGCAGAGCCTACGCCGATGGAATTATTCCAGTATGGGTCGTAGTAATCATCTTCATCATCAATGATTCTTTCCTCTACGACTTCTTCAATCCAAAAGTCTTTATCATCATTTTCCGACTCCTCTTGACTGCATTTGGCTTTATCTGCCTCAAAGCAGCGCTTCATTTCGGTGGTTCCAGCCATGTAGATCTCTTCCATGATTTCATCTTCACTCCAACCTTCTGGGCAAATGTCAGCAGCATAAGGTTGAGAGTTCACGATATCTTCAATATCAGCGAAAATCTCACCATTCTCTAAGCCCCAAACCCAGTCTTCTTGATCGCTTTCCACTCTGCGGTTCTCAATCAATGAAAAGAAAACAATGATGCCAAGAGTTGATTTTCGATTCTCTTTAGTGAAAAAATAATCAAAAAGCGCTAAACGTAAATCTTCAGAGTCGGGAGGATTGGCGTGTTCATCATATGCTCCAAAGCGACAGTCTTCGTCACCTTCGTTTTCTGGAGGTGCTCCATCAAGAAAGACACACTTAAAGATGGCTAAATCGCGAAAACGCTGAAACATAACACCATATTGGTGAAGCAATTCCTTGCCTTGAGTGCTGATGTAATAGTGATTATCGCTGTTGATCTCCAGAAGGCCTTCACTGTGAAGTTTCGTATAAGACTTCTCAAGGTACTCTTCACATCTGTTAAGTATGACGCTTATCTTGCCATTCTGCGTGGCATTGAGGCGATAGAGAATATCAAAACGAATGATCTCGTCTTTTTCTTGCTGCGAAAGGCTAAATTCATTTCTGCTCATATACGAGCTATTTTTAGCTCAAGAACCTTTTGTCCAACAGTTTATTGATTCTCATTTTCCGTCATTTCCCTTTGATTATTACAATCATTATAAATTTTTTTGAAAAAAAGATTTATTTTTTTTGAACCTTTTTAGAATGAAGGTTACTAAGCGGCTAAACGTTTAATTATTCTTTGGGAGTTCTGCATGAAAAGATATCCGTTGGGCACACAGGTTATCTACTGCGATGATAATGGGGACGTCGCTAACCATAATATCCTAAAAGTGGTTGGCTTCAATGAGGAAGAAAGACCTTTCTACTTATGTGAAGATGCAACAGGCTTAACTTTAAGTTTGCTGCCAAGAAGAGTGAGGCCTATTGAATATACGTCTCAAGCAAGTCATTGAATGTGACTTAGATTTAAAATATATTAGTTAGAGAGTTAGCCCCTGCGGCTTTGGCTCTAGACCTTGCGAGATTTAGATAAAGCACAAGGAAAATCCTTGGCATATGAGCCTCTAGACTAGAATCGTCGTGAATATTAACGCTTTTAGTCCTAGAATTAGCTTTTTGTATGTCGGATGATTTACTTTTTGCCCCTGAATCTGAATCTGAGGAGATTGAGCAAAAGGGATCTTGGAAAGTACTAATTGTAGATGATGACTACGATATTCATGAAATTACTAAAATCATTCTGCGAGATATAGAAGTAAACGATAAAAATATCATTTTTTCTAGTGCCTACTCTGCGAAAGATTGTTCCAAAATGTACGAACAAGGCTTAAACTTTGATTTGATTTTTATGGATATCGTCATGGAAGAAGACGATTCCGGCTAC
>JADGBV010000117.1 GCA_015231345.1 Planctomycetota bacterium | reverse complement strand
ACGCGAAAGATAAAAATTAACTATCATAAAGGTCAGTAAGCCTTATCCCGGCACGGAATCTGTGGGTAAATGTAAGCCTTGAAAGTGATGAAGGGGTCATTAGATTTTGGAGGATTGAGGAATTTCTCTTTCTCTGGCTGGGGAGTGGGATTAGCATTCACCGTTTGCATCAGAGGCTCATAGGAGCCGTTAGAAGTCAGACGTCGCGTTAAGTTCTTTGTGTTGGGAACCAGCCTGTTACTCAACTGCTCGCAGACTTCAAGACGATTCAGGGAATAGGTACCTGCATGTCTCGTATTTCTGACGGAACGACCGACATGAATTTGATAATCCCCAGGCTCCAGAATATAGGCCGCTCTATTACCGGTCTTTCCCACATCGTCGTAGCTTGACATATCGTCAAAAGGAAAGCTTAAAGTAATGGTCTGGGATTCTCTCGGCCCAAGCTCTTTGGTTTTCTCGAAGGCTACCAGTTCCTTAGCAGCTTGGGTTAAATTCCCCTCGGGGGCACTGTAGTAGACCTGAACAACCTCCTTCCCCGCATGCTCTGAACTTTTGTTGGTAACCACAACGGATACCTCAACCTTACGGTTGCGCCCTATCCCCTCAACCTTAAACTCAGCTTTGCCCATGTCGAAATCTGCATAAGACAGGCCATAACCAAATTCATAGTTGACTTTATTTGCTGCACCGGGGATAGTTTCAAAATATCGATAACCCACAAAGATATCTTCTTCGTACTTGGCAACGTATTGTTTCCCGAAGTTATTTGAACTCGGGTAGTCCTCATAGCTTTCAGCCCACGTGCTAGCGAGTTTCCCGGAGGGATAACTGTCTCCACAGAGCACATCTGCCATGGCATGACCGCCAACCATACCAGGCAGAAAAACTAATAACGCTGCATCAATGGCATCATCATCAACAAACCAGGACGTTTCCATAACACCGGTGACATTTAGTATCACAATGACTTTATCAAAATTGGCAGCCTTAACCTTGGCAATCATATCCACTTCGGCATCGCTAAGTTGGAAGTCACCTTTTATGTTTTTTCTATCTTTATCTTCACCTGCTGGCCTTCCAATAGATATTATGGCTGTATTAGCATTACTTCTCGCATCTAGGACCTGAGCTTCGCTCAGTGTCATTTCTCCTTTAGCCATAAGCACGGCACCCTGGCGGGTTCCATAGGAGTATGAGATGTCATTTTTCCAACACTCGTCAAAGTAAGCTTTGTGGATTTTGACGAGATTTCTGTAGAGGTAAAGGCCGCTTTTTACGGATTTTTCCATCAATCCTTTATAAAGGCTGATGTAGTACTCAGCAACAAAATTCCCCGATCCTCCTCCACCATGGATGTAATCGATCTGGTTCACTCCAAAAAGAGCTACCCGTTCTTTCTCAGCAAGCGGAAGCGCTTTAGCTTTTGACCCATTCGGAACTTTATTCTTAAGTAGCACCATGCCTTCCTCAGCCACTTTTTTAGCTATCTCCACGCCATTCATACCTCCTGTATCCTGACAGGCCGGTGCGTTATAGGCCATAGACTGCTGGAAAAGACTTGCGCAGAGAAGAAGAGCTATGAACAAGGCCTTATTCAAGGACATTTTGATTATATGTGAGTTGATTGGCATAAGAAATTTCTAAAAATAGTTCGTTTGTGGTCTAGTTGAGAATTAGAATAAGCGTCTATTCCATCATGTCAATAGAGAACTTTTAATAATATATCATTATTGATATATTAAAATATACATATCACACAACTCTACTAAGAATTCGGCAGAATAGATTAGTTTTAGGTGAATAATAAACTATTTCACGAGATGATTGAGTAGATTATCTTCTTTATCAACAGTAGCCACCAGCAATGGGTCATGTAGAAATTAGAAAACAGATCTACACTATGAGGCATACGAGGCTACGACGCCCTACTCTAACTCAGACTTTACGCTCATCGAGCTGCTTCCTTATTTCAAGCATTCTAACCTTGTCCAGAGGCATCATTTTTAAAGCGAGAAGACCCAACGCCAAACAAATGGAAGGTAGAAATACGATGAGAAGTCGCATGGACAAGAAAGTTCCCTCAGCCTGTTCGCCACCCAGCTCAGCTCTGAAACCAGAATAAGTCAAAATGAAGCCCGAAGCTGTTAGAGCAATCGCAGCAGCTACTTTGGTAAACCAGCCGTGAATGGCAAAAATGGTTCCCTCGCATCTTTTGCCGTAGCGAAACTCGTGATAATCTGGATAGTCTGCCATCATCGAGGAAAATAACATCCAAAAGCCAACATGAGCTGGCGCTAGGTATAAGGGCAAGAGCAGAGGGCCTAAAGGAAATTCAGGTCTTAATAGAAACCACTTAGATAAGTTACCTAGCAAAGTAATCGCCATGCAAATCCCTAGTAGTTTTTTCTTATCCATATGGGACATAGTTTTGCCGATGACCAGCACAGAAAGAAAACCGAGAATTTGTGTCATCGATGCACTCATCGCTGCAACACTGGCTCCTTTAACAATATCGCCTTCAAACACAAAAAAGATAATCAAGTAATCGCCCAGATAATCAACCAAACTCGCTGAGAAAAGAGTTAAAATCCCCGTTGCCACCAAACTCAGGTAAATCCTGTCTCTTGCCATTTGCGAAAATGATTTAAGCATGGAGATTTTCCCCTTCCCCTCTTCAAGCTCAACCTTTTTTGTGCTCAATAAATAAGCCGCCAGAACTCCAGAAGCAATCATTATTAATCCGATTACAGTACCGAGAATTCGCGTCGAAGTCAGAGCGTCGCCTAGCCAACCGTATTGGGTGAGCGGAAAGAACCAACCCAATGCGAGTATGACAACCATTGAAGTCATCGTCATAATACCACGAAGCTTGGTGCGCTCACTATAACTTGGCGTAAGCTCAGTGTTGATTGTGCCGTAAGGAACGGCAAAAACAGTGAAAGCAACATAAAAGGCCATCAGGCAGATCACTAGATAGAAAACTTGATAACTCGAAGACCAATCTGGCCTCACAAACCAAATGAATGGAAAAATGAGCCCCATACCAAGTGCACCAAGCAAAATAAAGGGACGACGACGCCCGTATTTAGACCTGAAATTGTCGCTAATGGGGCCCATGAAAGGATCGAGAAAACCATTCCAAAGACTCATGCTCCCTAATACACTACTGATAATTTCTGGCGATATGCCAAAAGTTAGGTGTAGAACCTGCTTGGAAACAATAACGATACCGTTGTAACCCATGACGGCACAAACCATACCTAGAGCTAGAGCGCTTTTCTCTTTATTGCTAACTGATTCGTTTGATTGCAAGACGATAGAAGAAGTAGCCTAGGTCGAATCTTTTTTACAGGGAAAAGACAACCTTAGCGAGACTCCCCTGCCCAAACCTTATGTTTAGGCGTATACATTTTTGGGGCTAGCTTTCCTTGATCCCCCATCCGGTCTTTAAGAACTTCTTTAATAAGTTTTTTTAAAGGAGGATGGTGAAGACTGCAAATATTGGGGGTTAGGTGACAAAGTTCCATAGCATCTGCCAAAGCACATATAAACACATCTCTTTGCGGGGTATAGCCTAATTCAAAAAGACCTCTATGGATACCTATGGCGGCCTCATGATCAAAACAAAACATAGACTGAGGCAGCTGTTCCTTTTTTTTGCCATAAGTATTCCTTACATAATTCATTCCCGCTTGACGCATATCACTAAGTTGTTTTAAATGAATGACATCACCCTTCATGCCTCTTTTAGCCATCCCCTCGAACCAATATTCTAGCCGTAAGTCCATAATGGAATTATTTTTTAAATGTGACACAGCCAAAACATTCTTGATCATACGCCCCTTGAGGTGATCCAACAATAAGTCCATATCTTTCAAAATGAATTCCTCCACACAACTTAGACCCTCGCTACGATAATCATGGAAAAGGGTTACAATTTTATTCGAATGGGAGCGCATCAGTGAAAGGTGCCCCTGAGATAAACCTGAGGGAGGCACAAAGAATATTAAGTTGTGGATATCCTGCAAACTGGCTAATATTTCAGTATCCCTTGGTCCCTGATAGGACCGAAGTGATACAGGAAGATTCATTTCACGACACGCCTCCATAATAGCTTTTCCCCATACGTAATTAGGCAGGCTACCCTCAATAGAGGTGAGGAATAAAACTCGATAAAGCTGAGAGTCAGACGATGCCAGCTCTGGGTTCAATATGACTTTATTCATATTATCCGCCTGCACCAAAAGACCTTCTTCTTTTAGTATTTGAACTGCAGTTCGAACAGTAGTAAGGCTTGAGCCTAGCTCCCGGGTAAGTTGACGCAGAGAGGGAAATCCAGTTTTAAGGTAGTCGCCATTAAGAATCCGATGCCGAATAGACTCGGTTACCATATTGCTCAGACTAAAATCTCTAGGCATGATACACTTAAGGTAAAAACAGAAATAAAGGAAATCAATAACGATATATTATAATCTTGATGATTTTTTTTCAACGAATATCTTGCTAGCTCCTCTTTCACAATAATATTATAAATCAATATTGATTTTCACTAGAAATTCATTACACTATAAGAATCCAACAAAAAAAGCAAAACCAATGGTTTTCTCGAACTCAAATTTCCCCTATCTATATTTTATCAAGGTAGGCATATTTACATCGATTAAGTTTTCACTCAACTTTTTGTTTATTATCAAAGGATAAAGACATGACCAAAACCTTAACCATTTCCATCATCCTAAGCTGGATGACCCTAACAGGACTTTTTGCTCAAGATCTTCAAAAAACGAATACGTTTGACATCAGAAATTTTGGAGCTCGCCCCAATGATGGAAAAGATGACACTCGTGCTGTTGGAAAAGTCATGAAACTTATCAAGAAACAGGGAGGCGGTCGTTTGGTCTTCCCTAAAGGCAGATACGACTTTTACCCGGCCTTTGCCGATGAATTTTACTTTCATATCTCCAATAACGATGAAGGACTCAAACGCGTCACCTTTTCCATGCGTGGTATCGATAATCTGACCATCGACGGGAATGGATCTCTTTTCATGTTCCACGGCTTCCTTAACCCCTTTATTTTGGATGGTTCAAGCAATATTCGCTTAGAAAACTTCGCCATTGACTTTTCCAGATCTTTCCACAGTGAAGCGATCATCACTGCTGATCCCGAAGAAGGACTTGATGTTCGCATCAAAGAAGGCTTCCCCTACAAAGTCAAGGATGGAATGCTCCTTTTTACTGATGGTGGCAAGAACGAGGGGCCTCAAACAACAGTGTCTAAGGAAAATATCTACGGCAGCAATCACATGTTGGAGTTCGATACAAAGCGGCAAGAGACCGCTTATATGGTGAAAGACTTTTACTTTTCTACCATAAATGGATATCCAGCCAAACAATTGAAGGACGGCACTGTTCGCATCCTTGTCCCACGCCTCAAGGGAACTGTGGGTAATACCATGGTCTTTGGCCCCAACCACCGCAAATACCCAGCCTTCGTTTTATCGGATTGCTCCGATGTTCATTTTTCTACTGTCACCCTACATCATGCAGGTGGCATGGGCATTTTGGGCCAACGGACACACAATGTTGTGATCGATAACTGCAAGGTGACCCCATCTAAGGGGCGCATTCTCAGCACAACAGCCGATGCCACTCACTTTGTCAATGGAACCGGTAAGATTGTCCTTTCCAATAATATCTTTGAAAATCAGAAGGATGACGCTACCAACATTCACGGTATCTACGTCCAGGTATCATCGGTAGATGATGATGAGGTCACAGTAAGACTCGTGCACCGCCAACAACACGGATTCGATTTCCTCAAACCGGGAACTAAGGTTGAGCTTGTACGAGGCAAAAGCATGATCACTTACGCTACAGTTACTGTGGCTACAGTAGACAAGATCAACAAGGAGTACTCTATCATTCGCTTCAAAGAAGGTCTTCCCAAGGGTGTTAGGATAAATGATGCAATCGCCGAAGTACGCGATTACCCTGAAGTGACCATCGTTAACAATATTATCAGGAAAAATCGTGCACGTGGAATGCTACTAAATTGTCGCGGGAAGACCATTGTCGACAACAATTATTTTCACTCCCCCGGCGCAGCCATCCTTTTTGAGGGAGATGCCTTTTACTGGTATGAGCAGGGTGGAGTAAGAGATTGTCGCATCAGCAACAACGTTTTTGATAACTGCCTATACGGCGTTTGGGGCAAGGCGGTCATCGACGTTAAAGCAGGCATAAAAGAGGACCTTAATAAGAGTCGTTATAATCGAAATATTCTCATCGAGAACAACACTTTCCGTATCTATGATGAGGGCACTCTGCTAAACTTATACTGTGTGGATAATCTGGTGTGGCGAGATAATACAGTAGAGTACACAAAGGAATATCCACCACGAAAGAGAAAATTTGAGCGTTTTCAGGTCCAACATTGTGACAATGTGACTATTGAGAAATTTGAGGACTAATAAGATGGTGAACTTGTTAGCCACATGAAGAAATCATCAAAAAGAAATCTCAATTGACTTTTTACAACGATACTTTATAGTACACGATGCAACCGGTCTGTGCTAAACCGTCATTTTTTCCATGCGTGACGAACTTTTCTTTCTCGGTGGCAACAAGGTGCTAATTTATGAGGTCATTGCAAAAATCACTACCAGAACATTTACCACTGTGTCCGCAAACATGGAGACGCACAGTGATATGAAAGCCATGAAGCAATATCGATTCTCTTTGATTGAAATGTTGATCGCAGTTGCCATCCTGGCTATTTTAGGATCCATGCTTCAGCCGGCTCTAAGAAATATTCAAACTAATGCAGAAGATCTCCTCTGTAAAAGCAATATTAGCAAGGTAGGCAATGGAGTTCTCTTTCATAGCATTGACCATGGCGGCCGTATTGTTCCCAATGTCATAAATCCTAGTAATTCTTTTTTCTGGGCACCGGACTCCCCATATCAAAAATCCTGGGGGGCTTCGGCTTGGTGGCACCATCTCTTTTACTCAAAATACGTGGAGGCTGCAAGCTTTGACTGCCCCACTGCAGTCGACACCCTAGCTGAAGGTGGGCTCCATTACGCTAAAGACGAAAACAAGTTCTTCAACATTGACTATGGCTTCAACGGCTGGATTAACTGGAGTAACGAGCTTCATAGGCACGAACCAACAACTATGGCCTATATTCAGTACCAGGATATCCCCAGCCCGAGCATGAGTATAGGGATTGTGGATTTCGAGAGGACATCACCCCTAAGTATGCATTGGCATTACAGAGGCCCTTACGAAAGAATAGGACTAAGATCATATTATGAGGGGAGTGGCAAGACTAATCACTACTTCCACAACGATCGTGCCAATATGTGGTTCCTCGACGGTCATGTGGAGGGACTCCATGGTTTCGAGGTGGATCGAGATTCTAGTTCAATGATAACGGAATTTATCGGTTATGATAAGCCCGATGGGCACGATGATAATTAGAGGCTATTATGTCAAATCATAAGGATATATCACCTTAAGCTTTACGTCATAGCACCTAAGAAAATCTTACTCTTTTAGCTTAAATGGACGGCTCGACTTTTTACCCTCTTCAGGAAAGTCCTCAGGAACAGAAATGGTCACTTTTCCCGTTGCAGCCCATTCAGTTCCGCGCAAGAATGTGGTAATGAAGTCAACACCTTCAAAAGAGTAATCATCATGCCCAAGTGTTGTATGGAACACGCGTCCTTTGCCGTAGTCAATCACCATTAAAATTGGCTCATGGCGGTCTGTTGGTGCTTTACCCGATTGATCTTTTCCCGTTGCTAAAATGGTTAAATTTTCCGCTGGACCGCGAAGAGTTGCATAACACTCATCTTTTGCAGTAAACCAATTTTCTGGAAGGCCCTTAGTGATAGGATGGTCCTTGACTCGAACTTTGATATAAACATTATGCCTAGGGCCATGAACGCCGCAGCCGCCATCTGAATGATCATATTTAAGCTCACCTTCATTGGTGTAGTAAACGTAAGGGCCACTTTTGGAATTTCTTCCACCCCACCCGGCAAGACCAATCATACGGTTATACTCTTTCCATTTTGCAAATGAGTTATCAGCTGAATGTACAGATACAAAACCTCCGCCATTGATCATATATTCTTCAAATGCTTTTTCTGTTTCTTTTGGCCAGTTGGCCGCTTTAAAACCAAAGTTGGATATAACAACGTCGTATTGGCTGAAATTTGGTTTAAAATCTGGGTCTGTTTTTGATTTAGGTAAATCTTCAGTCTCGCCGACTCCTGCTAATGGTAAAAACTTTTCTTCTCTCTTTGCTTTCCAAGTGTACTTGGAACGTTGTATATCAACATTAAAAAGCCCTGTTTCCTCAAGGTATTGCTTCATCATAATTGTTGATTTGGGCCAAACTTCATGCCAGTTTTGACCATCCACAATTAAGGCTTTAATTTTTGCATCCACAACTGATGTTAGCACAATTAGTCCTAGCACTATGCCCATAAATTGATATCTCATTTTTTTACTCCTTAAATTATTGTTTAACTCAATACTGACTAGTTTGAACTCATCTGCATACGTATGGCTTCTGGGAATTCTTTGATCGGTTGAATAAGAATGTCTTTATAAAAACACTCTGCTGCTTCACTTTGGATTTGAATCTGCCCTTTACTTAATTCTGAGCCGTCATGGATGCGCGAGTCTTCAAGCACAACCACCACCTGGCCATTTACCACATGAACAGAATCGTTGCCTAGGGTATAAAATTCCAGCAAATTCCATTCACCTTGTTTTTTATCGAGCTTCGTAGCCTCCGATTTTGGTATTGGTCTGTATGTGCTGCTTTTAGGAGCTGGCTCTCCTGGTTTTACGACAGTTTCTCCCAAGAAAATATCATCGCCCAAATCCGTTTCTTGCACTTGATACTCTATGCAGGTTTTCCATACCTTCCAGAAGCGGCCATGATCTCCGTAGCAATGATAAAGTAATCCGCTGTCTAATTTTTTATTGAGTCGCGGTTCCCACTTTTTGTTACCCCACTTGAATTTGGTGCTAAAGTGATAATTTTCGTATTCTTTCTTGGTTGTGAGGCCTCCAAATATTTCTCCACTCACACGTAATACTGGCTTTCCATCTTCTTCAATCACACTGAAAACATTCTTAATATCGGCATTCAAGCCCATTGGCTTGCCTTCTCCCCAGACATTATTGGATTGGTATGTTCCTTCAGGAAGCCCCTTGACAGTAGAATGCGGGATGCCTATAAAAGGTTCAAAATTGCTTAGTTTTTTATCCAAAAGAACTATTGGCTCTTTTTTTGCATTTGTGCACCCGATTAAGCACCCCAGAATTAAGATTGCTATTAAGTTTGTCTTCATAAATTCTCCTTGTTGCACATGCTTTAACTCAAATAAAAATCCAGGTAATCTGTTTTTTGATATTACTAAACCAGTGATCTTTACTTTTATTTTAAGTTCATTGAGTTTGCTTATCTTGGCTAAATCAGGCAATATTTTGTATAATTACGACATTCAGTAAACTCTAAAGATTGATTTCTTTCGAATATTTCGTTAAACGCTATTCTATATATGGACATTAGCGACAATCATATTTGCTCTTTAGCTAGATTTGCTATTTTTTTTGACTTCTATTATGAATTTTCTAGTCAGTTGAGTTGAGGCTATTCTCTCAAAAATTCATTATTAAATATTCAGAAATATTTACTTAACATATTCCATATTCTCCAATAATATATT
>JADGBV010000116.1 GCA_015231345.1 Planctomycetota bacterium | reverse complement strand
TCATCTACTGTTGCAAATAAAAACATTGGGGGAGTATTATTATCTAGCTTTATACCAGGTGTTAGGGACTTGTTTGGGCCATGATCTAAATATGCTGGGTAAATTAGGATTGTAAAATCAGGTCGTGCGGACAACTTATCCATCCAATCGATGGGCTCATAAACTGCCTCATTATAACGTGTGCTGACATGCGCGCTTAGGCTGCCTCCAGCAGAAAAGCCCATTATCCCAATTCTGTCTGATTTAATATTCCATTTCTTACTCATTCCTCTTATATAGCGCATAGCTCGCAATCCATCCTGTAGAGCTCCATTTCTATTCTTAGGCACTCTGTATTGCAATACGAATGTCATATAACCCAAATCACTTAGCCAACTTGCTATCTCATAGCCTTCTAGGTCTATGGCTAATATATTATAACCACCACCTGGGCATATAACGACTGCGCTTCCATTGGCTTTTTCTGGGTTCGCTTTATAAACAACTAGGCAGGGGTCAGTGACTTTTTTGATACGACGAACATTCCCTTTATTATTATCTGAAATTAATGGGGTGCTTTTTGGGTCTGATTCTCCTGGAACTTTATCTGGCCATAAGTGAATAATATTGTTATTTTCTGCACAGACAGAAGTGATTGCTATCATAAAATAAAGAAGAATTTGTGTTTTCATAATGATTCTATGTGGTTGCTTTTAAGTTACTTTGATTTGGTTCTCGTATCTAATTTATGCATTATTCTACTTATAACAAGTCATTCTCTTATATCAAATGACTAAGAATGAGCAAATTTTATCGCTAGAGATGCGTAATTGTGCCATGGGTTGAGTAAGCCTTAGGTGTCTGGATAGTGAAATTGAGCTTTCAGCTTCGGTGCTTAAGCCTCTCTATTAAGCAAATCATCAGCTCTGGGGCAAAGTTCAACCGCCCATTAATTGTGATTCTATCTTTTTGGCAGCACTCTGAACGATTAAACGCACTTCCTCGTTTCTCGCTTGGCTGAAGCGAGAAGACGTTCCTGTTATGCCAATGGCAGCGATCACTTTATTAGAAGCTTCTCGGATGGGTGCGGCTAGGCAGCGTACGTCCTGGAAGTATTCTTCTTCGTCAATGGCGTAATTTTGCTCTCGAACCTTATCCAGTTCAGCCTTAAGAGCTTTGGCTGTCACTAAAGTTTTGGGAGTGCGAGAATTGAGGGTGAGGGTAGATAAAATATGATCCAGCTCTTCCTCGCTGAGATCGGCCAAAAACAATTTCCCCGTAGAAGAGCAGTGAATATCGGCTAAGGATCCGGCCTGACTGGCCACTCGAATAGGGTTGGGGCTATCGTGAACTCCGACGATGAGGGATTGGGGGCCAGAAGGTACGGCTATATGAGCTGTCTCACCTACTTGATTTGCTAACTCCTCGAGAACTGGTTTGCCGATCTCTTGAATGGACAAGGAAGACATGGCCTTTAAAGCAAATTGGGCCATGGCATGGCCGATGAAGTATTTAGATCCCACCTTGCGGGACATTCCCTCCAGTGTTAAAGTTGTCAAAATACGATAAGTGGTCGCTCTCGGTAATTTAAGCTGACCTTCAATTTCGGCTTGGCTGAGGCCTTCTTTGCTACTTCCCAATAATCGGAGGACAGCACAGGCATTTCGGAGGTTAGGAATGAGGTTGAGGCCCATAGGGTTCCAAAGGTGACACGGATATACTTGATATTAACGTCATCGCTGTGATGTATAGGCCTAAAAATATGGCCTCTTAGGTAAAGTGGCGTTGTCTCTTGGCTTTTGTGGATGCCGTTGCAGGGAGTATTACTGCATTTGAACTTGATGCCTAAGCGAATCAATGCTTTTTCGATATAGCTAGAATATCATATATGAATCATAATTATTATTTTTAATCCCCTATTGAAATATTGATTTTCGTGCCTATACTTTATTCTGTATTAGTGACTAGGTTCGTGGGGTGCCCCATGGGCTGCTTTTTAATGAGGAATTCAATATGGACGTTCGATACGCCGTTGGAAGGAATGAAGTTGCCACCATGACGACGGAACAACTTCGTGACACTTTTCTAGTCGATCTTTTCGAGAATGGAAAACTCAACCTCCTTTATTGTGAGACCGAGCGTGCCATCACCGGTGCCGCAGTGCCCACCTCCGAAGCTCTCGCCCTCGAAGCCGGAAAAGAACTTGCTGCTGACTATTTTTGCCAACGTCGCGAATTAGGCGTTTTGAATATTGGCGCCACGGGAAAAGTTGTGGTTGATGGGCAAACATTCGAGATGGAGAATCTGGATGGTCTCTATATAGGTCGTGACAGCAAAGAGATCAGCTTTAGTAGCAGCGATCCAGCCAACCCCGCCCGCTTCCACCTCGTAAGTTACCCTGCTCACGCCGAGTACCCTACCGTCCAAGCGAAGAAAGCCGATGCAAACGCCATTAAGTTGGGCTCCAAAGAAGACGCCAACGAGCGGACTATCTATCAGTACATTCACGAAAAGGGCATCAAAAGCTGCCAGCTTGTTATGGGTTTTACTGCCCTTGAGCCTGGAAGCGTTTGGAATACGATGCCTTGCCACACCCACGAGCGCCGTACCGAGGTTTATATGTATTTTAATGTGGAAGCCGACTCTAGAGTCTTTCACATGATGGGTTCGGGCGACGAAACTCGTCATATTGTGCTAGGAAACGAACAGGCTGTCATTTCTCCCATGTGGAGCATTCACTCTGGCTGCGGAACACGCGCCTATACCTTTTGTTGGGCTATGGGTGGTGAGAACCAACGCTTCGACGATATGGACGGTATCGATATCGCTAACATCCGCTAATCCACTAAGAATGGTTTGTGTGGAGCTAAACGAGGAGAATATCTATGATTTTAGATAATTTCAAATTAGACGGAAAAGTGGCTGTCGTCACCGGGGCCTCTAAAGGCCTAGGGCAAGCCATGGCTGTCGGCCTAGCACAGGCCGGTGCCAAAGTGGCTCTCGTAGCTCGAGGTAGCACAGAAGAAACTGCTAAGCTGGTGAAAGCCTTTGGTGGTCAAAGCCTTTCAATTTCCGCTGACCTCAGCAAGCAAAGTTGCATTCCTGGTATTGTTGAAGAAACTGTTCAGCAACTTGGTCGCCTTGATATCTTAGTGAATAACGCCGGCATCATTCGCCGAGCTCCTTTGGACGAGTTTAGTGAAAAGGACTGGGATGATGTCATCAATGTGAATCAGAAGAGCCTCTTCTTTTTAAGCCAAGCTTGTGCTCGCCAAATGGTCAAACAAGGTGAAGGGGGTAAGATCATCAACCTAGCCTCCATGCTCAGTTACCAAGGCGGTATTAACGTGCCATCGTATACGGCATCAAAGTCGGCAGTTATGGGTCTTACTCGTCTTTTGGCCAATGAGTTGGCAGAGAAAGATATTAACGTCAACGGTATCGCTCCTGGCTACATGGCCACAGACAACACATCCGCTCTTCAAGCTGATGAAGCGCGTAACCGTCAAATTCTCGAACGCATTCCCGCTGGACGTTGGGGTAAACCCGAAGACCTCGTCGGAGCCTGTGTTTTTCTCGCCTCTAGCGCGGCCAATTACCTCCAGGGAACCACTATTGCTGTCGATGGCGGGTGGCTATCTCGATGATTATAACTTGAACATTATTAGGACTTATTATGTATAAAATTACGCCTTCTCGCTTGATCACCTTCAGCTCATTGGCTTGTATTCTTGTAGGCAGTTTGTGCCAAGCTCTAATGGCTGATAAAAAGGCTCGTTCCTTCAAGCCAACTCCCAAGGCCTACAACCCATGTTATGCCCGATACGTACCAGAACGTAAGGGTGACCTCGCTTGGGAAAATGACAAAATGGCTTTCCGCATGTACGGTCCTCCACTTCGTGAAAGTGGTGAGGATAGCGGGATCGATTGCTGGTTAAAGCGCGTTGATTACCCCATTATCGATAAGTGGTACTACGAAAGTAAAGCTAAAATAAAAAGCTATCATAAAGATGGTGGAGAAGGTCACGATCCTTATCACGTTGGTTCTTCCCGCGGTTGTGGTGGTTTAGGTCTTTGGTTCGATGGGCAGCTTATTACATCCAATACCTATGTGTCCCATAAAATCCTTAAAGCAGGTGGAGACGAATGCGCTTTTCAACTGAACTATGAATATAAGTACAAGGGTGACAGTTATACTGAGATCAAAAAGA
Source organism: Planctomycetota bacterium (assembly GCA_015231345.1). Lineage (GTDB taxonomy): Bacteria > Planctomycetota > JADGBV01 > JADGBV01 > JADGBV01 > JADGBV01. The sequence goes on along the minus strand of JADGBV010000116.1, from coordinate 5,571 downwards.
TCTCTCTCAAAGCTGGCTCACAGCTCTTTAGCGTCAGCTCCACATTTTCTAAAAACGGAAAACCGGTTGCCGACCTTCCAATCGCCATTGGTTTGACCACCCACAACGGAAAAGCTACTCCTAGCCATAATAAGCAAGAGGGCTGGATCGCCTGTTGGGAAAAGATCGGCGGATCAGGCCTTGGAACTGGCGCTTTGATGGCCCCCAGTCTGATAGACGATATCAAGGTTCTCGAAGGTGGTCCCAAAGACAGCAACCATATTTTGATGCTTACCAAAACCGACAAGCACGGTACGGTCAACTATGACGCTGGGTTCGCTTGGCAAAAAGCAGGGGAGATTCTTGATATCAAAACTTGGCAGAAATACCTCAAATCATACTAAATTAGTGTTAAGAATACGTCATTTTTTTAAGGAGATTCAGTAATGAATAAACTCGCTACAGTATTTTCAACTATAGGGTTAACGTTATTAACAGTCTGTGCGACTTCTGGCTCGGCTGCGAATTCGCCTCCGAAGGCTCAAGATGTATGGGATCTCACCAAGAAGGTGGCAGATTGGCAAATCAAAACGTTTGAGAATCACGTAGATTACCGTGCCCTTTCCACAAAAATAAAGAAAATCATTGAGGAAAGTAAAAAGACACACAGTTATGAAAAAAACTGGCACGACCTACAGTGGCACAATGGAGCTCTATATGCCGGCATGAACGAATGGCGTAAACTTTCGGGAGATCAGAATGCAAAAGATTTTCTGGTGAAGATCGGTGAGAGAAATCAATGGAAGCTGCACAGTCGCCCCTATCATGCAGATGACCACACTGTCGGACAATTTTATCTCTCTTTATATGAAGAGGATAAAGATGCAAAAAAGATTGGGCCGACACAGGAGCGTTTTGACTGGATTTTACAAAACCCTAAAACGGGCAGTCTGAAGTGGGGTGGCTATAAGAAGAAGAAAATAAAGGGAAATAGTTGCCACGATCGTTGGGGCTGGTGTGATGCGTTGTTTATGGCACCTCCGGTTTGGGCTCGTTTGGCTAAGGTTACTGGAGAGAAGAAATATCTCGACTTCATGGATCAGGAATATCACGCAACCTATGACCTGCTTTGGGATAAAGAAGACGAACTGTTCTGGCGCGACTCAAGTTATTTCCCGAAACGCGAAAAGAATGGAAAGAACCTATATTGGGCGCGTGGCAACGGGTGGGTGTATGGCGGTCTTGCTCTGATGATCCCGGATCTTCCGAAGAATTGGGAAGGTCGTCAGTTTTATATTGATTTGTTCAATCAGATGTCTGAAAGTTTGAAAAATTGCCAGAGAGAAGATGGAACGTGGTCTATGGGCCTGCTAGGTGGTGTTGAAGGATACCCCATTAAAGAGACGAGCGGCACTTCTTTTAATGTGTTTGGACTGGCCTGGGGAGTTAATAACGGCTTGCTTGATCGCGCCGCGTACACACCTGTCATAAACAAGGCTTGGGCTGCCCTTGAAAAATGTATCACTCCTGAAGGTATGCTTGTTCATGTGCAACCTGTAGGAGCTGCCCCGGGAGACTCCTATCCGGATAAAACAGAAGTGTATGGAATCGGAGCATTCCTCGCAGCTGGAACAGAAGTATATAAGCTGGTGAAGTAGGCCAGGTCTATTTCCGAACTCGTTAGTCCTGGGCCATCTGGTCTGAATTCTGATGTGTTTCCCCAATTTCGATTGCCCTTGGCCATACCTTGGGCTCTCCGTGATTTTATATCACTCATAAGGGGGAGTCATTTTCCGAAAAAAGGAAACCTCATGGTATGCCTTCCCTTATATTCTGAATAATCTTTGGTGCAGCATATCAGTGCTATCTCTTCTACCGTCAAGAACAGCAAGAATATTTACTTCTTCATTAAGAATTTCATATATGATTCGATATGGAGATACTGTTATTTCGAGAATATCATCAATATGAATGCGCCTCAGCTCAGGAGGAACATGCCCTTTTTTAGGGTAGTCCGATAGCTTTTGGCAGCGTGCCTGAAGTTTGTCTACAATGCTCAATGCACGAGCTGAGCCATCATGTTCGTCTATATAGTCGAATATGCTGTTTAGATCTTCTTCAGCATCTTTTGAGAAGTACACATTCATTTTAACTCTGGGATTCTGAACGAGTGGCAATCCTATTTCTTATTTCCTCAAAGACTTGTGATGCTTCTTTTTTATGCCCTGCTTGAATGTTCTTTCTGCTTTGGTGAATCAGTTTTAGCATCGCCATACTTTCTTGTTGTTTTTCATAATCACTCATGCTTTGAATAACTGCTTTCACCTCACCATTTTGTGAAATGATAACAACTTCATTCGTGTCATGCACGTCTCTGATCACCTCCGCTGCGTGAGCTTTTACATAGCTTATTGGTTTGACAGCGGTTGATAGTTTCATGGCTCGAGCTTTTTGACTGTGACTTGAATTTGGTCTTAATTTAGGTCGGTAGCGGTTTTGTCAAGCCTGAGCGAAGATATGTTGGAATTACTTCTGTTGAGACAAAAGGGTACAGTCTTTGACCTCTTTGCCCGCGTATATAAAATACTGGTTATTTCTTCTTTTTCTTCTTTTTCTTTTCAAAAACACCGGCTGTCATTTTAACTCGGTCTAGATAACTCTGATTGACGCTGGTTGTTGAATCTTTTAAAGTAGCTTTGTAGGGGTCAAAGCCTTCCCCCATCCAGTCGATGATGTTGACGACTTTTAAGCCGGCATAACTATTGGACTTGAGTAGGGAATTCAAATGCGCACGAGCAACTTCTTTCTCGCCTAAGTTAAAAAGTGCCCAGGCAGCCATGGCTGATACTTCGTGAGAGGAGTCGCTTAAGGCTTTCTTGATTGCATTTTTTTGTTCTAGCCCATCATTCTTGAGTAGGAATAATCCAACCATGCCCCAATAACGAATGCCGGAGTCGGAGTCATTGAGCATTGTGGCAAGTTCTTTGCTATTAGTTGCATCCATGGCTAGAGCGATATCCGAAACGTCTAGGTAGCGTTTCAAAGGGTAGAGCTTTGGGTCACGTACGAGTTCGTAAATGGTCATGCTGTTGTCCATGGCGCGTTTGGCGAGTTCTGCTTCTGGCAGAAGCCCACTATCGTAGTTCTCTAGTTGCCAGGAGCGCAGCTCTTGTTTCATTTTCGCAATCATATTTTTGAACTCGATATTTTTGGCCAAGTTGGAAATATTGTGAGCATCTTTGCGGGTGTCGTAAAGTTCATCAACTGGTTTGATTTGGAAAAAACGACCGGTGACGTCATTGGTTTTGCCGGCTTTATGATGATCTTCCCAAGCACGTGCCGCTTCAGCTTTCCATAAGTACGCCAGATACTGACCGCGAGGAATAAAAGGCATGTAGTTGCGCAGGTAGACATAGCTTTTGTTGCGGATGGCGCGAACGGAGTCACAACGCTCATCCATACGTCCACGGTAAGAGAAGTGATTTTTACGTTCAACATCTTGGTTAGGGCCGAGGAAAATATCACCCTGCATATAGGCTGGCTTTGAAATGCCAGCTAAGCTTAGCCAAGTGGCAGGCATATCGATAAAACTTACCAGTCGATCCACTTTAGACCCGGGAGCAGTGGCCGGCCATAAGTGCTTAAACTTTTTAGGGATTCGAATGATGAGGGGGCAGTGCGTACCACTATCGAGAAGAAAACGTTTGCTGCGAGGTAGAACTCCGCCATGGTCGGAATTGTAAATGACGATGGTATTATCGGCCAGGCCAGCAGCTTCTAGCTGCTTGAGTTTATCGCCAATATTCTTGTCCATTCTTGAAACGGCATCTTGGTATTTGGCGTAATTTTTTCGAATTGTGGGCAGATCTGGATGATAGGGGGCGAGAGTCACCTTGGCGGGATCGTGTGAGGTCTTCTCCACCGGGCCGTGAGCGCGACTTTCGTGTGATTCTACGTGATTAAAAACAGCAAAAAAAGGTTGCTTTTGTTTGAGTTGTTCAATAGAGGCTTTTTTCTCCCAGCCCGATTTATCATTTCGCCCTCCAATATTATAGTCGGTTTTACCTGGATTAATGCAATAGTAGCCCTGCTTTTGGAGGTGATCAAAATAATAGGGAATGCGATCGTGCGGAATATCGTAGCGACTGCGCATTGGTAGTGTGCCATTCGAGGCTGCGTGAACTCCGGTGATCCAGGTACTGCGGGAGGGTGCGCAGACGGGAGCATTGGCGTAACAGTGCATGTACTGGAAGCCTTGTTTTGCGAGTGAATCTATATTGGGTGTATCTGCATTGGGATTACCGTAAACTCCAACCCAGTTAACATTATTATCTTCGGAGGTCAGCCATAGAATATTGGGGCGCTCAGCAGCTGTTAATGTCGCCGTTATCAATAATGCGATGCCGAAAAATAAATAATTGAGCATGGAATGGTTTTTTTTCATTTTTATCGATTTCATGGTTTTCTATTTGAAAGTCTATCTGAAAATAATGCAGAAACAACACATTTTTTTGCTGATTTTATACCATAAATTACTGAATCTAGACAGATTCCACCGACCCTACAACCCTAAATGAATGGCCATTCCACAAGAAAAAATAATTCCTCCGGCAACCATATGACCGTAGCGTCTAACTCCATTAAATTGCAATATGGGAAGACCACGACTTAGAAGATATACGGCAGACATCATGGTTGCAATAGTAGCAGCAGCAAATATGACGGTTACACTTATCACTAACCCCCAGTCATGTTTGATAGCAGGAAAAAGCAATACTGGAATAAAGGCTTCGCAAGGGCCGAAAATGAAGATGATAAATAGGCTCCAGGCTGTAATTGAGCGTTTCTTGCCTTCCAGATGGGGGTGCGCGTGGTCTTCGTTGTGATCATGTAAATGATTATGGACTTCCCCTTCATGGGCATGAGGGTGAGTATGAACATGCTTTTTGCCTCTGTTTTTTATGGCCCAGGCCAAATAAAGGCCGCCGAAAACCGTTAACAACCAAGCGGCAATTTCTCCACGGGTTGACTCTATAAACTCTAAGGTCCCCAGACCCCAGCCGAAGGATAATCCAATTGCACCAATGATAATTGAACTAAGCACATGCCCCAATCCACACAAAAAAGTCATCACAAGAGTACGAGTTGTATTCCAACGACGAGCTTTTGAAAGAGCTACAAATGGTAAATAATGATCTGGCCCCATTAAAGTATGAGTAATTCCCACAACCATAGCTGTGATCAATAATGGAGAATCTAGCATTTAGCTCAATACGCGAATTTAGAATTTAACATTCTATTGTCTTCCCCTGGCGCTCAAGATTAATTATATCCTAAAAACCTTGAAATCTCTCTCACAAATCCATATTCTGTACTATATAAACTGTACGTGATAATATGCTTAATAAAGCAGATGTTTTTTAGATAATGCCATTCAAACCATTTAGAAAGTTATTTCCCTTTATTCTCCTAGCTCTATTAGTCGACTTGCCTCAGGGGCTGACTGAATCAAACGGGCCCCAGGAGCCAAACCGACCAATCATACAAAGCATTCGAGCCGAACAGGAGATCGTTATCGATGGTCATTTGGAT
>JADGBV010000115.1 GCA_015231345.1 Planctomycetota bacterium | reverse complement strand
GGGAAAAATGCTGTCGAGAGAACGTTCCCGTTCGTATTTTACATCTACGCAATCTCAATTTTGTGGTTTATTGAAAAGGGGGATGCTCAAGCAGTAGTTGCTGAATCCTTGATTCAGACTCCCTGGTGTAGAAGAAAGACCCATCCGTCATACCCTGATATCCTTGTTGAGCTACGAAGAGCGCTGTGGAGGCAGCGAATTTCTCAGGACCCTAATAAAACTGCGGTGACCGAGAAATTATGGACCTTGCTGCCACGATGGATGCTTGCTTCTTGATAATGGCGAAAGTCTAGATTAGGGTTTTCTGGGCCTAAACGCTTGCCCGTTTTGGGGTCCATACCATTATGGAGGGTCACTTCCAATGCTTTGGGTAAATTGACGATGGTAGACGGGGTTCCAATACTTTTTCCATGGATAATGTACTCTCCGCAATCAAAGAAATTGTATTGAGCTGCATCCTTCTTGCTGATATCGAAGGCATTCGATACGGCATCGATATTAATATCATCATTGTAAAGAATGGGAAAGGTCGCTCCAGAAGCTATAACACTGTAGGCTTGATCCAGCAACTCCCTTGGAGTCTTTTTGCTAAACCTAAATGCAACTTGTGGAACTAGACTAATGCTGCGCCTGCGGCCGTCGCGATACTTTGCATCACCGAAGTATATTTTGGTCGTTTCCAAGAGCACCTTGCAAAACTCGTCGGCCTCAGGCACGTTCCTGCGCCCTAATCCTCCCATTGTCAAACGACTATTAGGGAAGTGCTCTGAAAAAAGCTGAAAGTAATTTAACAACCATTCAATAGCTTCCTCCTTAGTTATATCGCCATTTCTGATGTCATTTACATAGAAAACTCCGAGATCGTCATCTATGCGTCCAGTAGCCTGCGCCATATAGCCCGTTGTGGCATAGAGGTGCACGAGTTGCAAAGCTTCAATAAAGCTATTGGGTGGAGAGTTTAAAAGACGCTTTAAAGCCTCTGTCGTTTTGATAAGTCCTGCATTCTTTTCAGTTTCAAAGATATATTCCTCCACTATACCCGAAAATAGATCCATGTATTCACAAGCGGCCCCAAGAAACTCAATGCCTTCTAAGTCTTCTTTGAGGATTTCGTGCAGCCTAAACCGGAGTTTTTCTTTATAACCTCTGATTCCGAATTTAAGTAGTTTGTGGAAATCAATGCTGGGTGATGCAATCCTGTGAAGCCTGTGGCAGATAGAACTCTTACCTATATAGTCATTTGTTGATAAGACACGTCTCATTTTCTTATCCATAACGTCCGTGGTCTTATTGTAGCTTCTATTCTCCTTCCAGTATTCCTCCAATCCATCTAGATCCTCTTTGGTAAAAGGCACCTCATTGTTGTGCACCTTATAGATCCTCTCTGCTCTTTCTTTATCGAAGTAATATCCTAGAAGATCCAAGCCCTCCTTTTCTGGATAGTAAACATTTGAAAACCCCGCTAAAGGATACGCTATTCGACCTACGAGTACATCGCCACCTTTAGGCCCTAGCAGAATACTGGGAAAAAGAGTTTTGAGGCAGCCTAGCTCCCTTGCACACTTAGATTTATTTTGGGCATCACGGTGAGCTTGAGTGAACTCTAAAGCTGTATTTAATAGAACGGGCTCTATTGACTCTCTTTCCGTATACATGCTTTTTGTCCTTACACTCATATTAATGCTCTCCTTTTAGCTAAATACATTCTTTCCGAATACAACTCTCTACTTCTGGTGTTTGGGCCTATTTATTACCAGCGAACTCCTTGCTCTCATTTCAATTCACTCCTGTGATATATAAATTTTATTCGCATAACTTGATATAAAAACCCCTTTATTATGATAAATAATAACGCTTTATTGATATCCATGAATATTTGCACCTATAAACTCGACGATTACTGCTTAGAAGGAGAAAACTTTCTATATTTACGGCAAGTTTTAAGCTCCAAGAATCATGGACCTATTCACGACCACAATTTTGTTGAGCTTTTTTACATCCATGAAGGCGGAGGGATTCACATTGCCAACAACGAAAAAACTGAGCTTTGTCCGGGAGGACTCTTCTTCATTAGGTCAGAAGATCAACATACCCTCTCCCCCCAGGGAAAAAATGGCATGGAAATTTCCAATTTGGCTTTTTCAAAAAATGAGTTAATACTATTCGACCAATACCCCGAGTTACAGAACCGCTACTTTTGGAGCGAATCCACCTCTCCATATTCTTTGCAAGCACCCATAGAAAAACAAAGGGAATTGGAATTTTACTTAGACCGTCTAGCAAAATCAAGGCAGGGGACCTTCTCATTGCACAGTTTTCTATTCTCCCTTTTCTCTCTACTCACACCCCTAAATAATTCATCCCAAAAAAGCGTGGAAACACCTACCTGGATGAGAAAAGCTCTAAAACTAATCGAGCAACCGGAGCACTTCAGAGGAGGTGTTCAAGCTTTTGTAGCCCTTTGCGGTAGATCCCATGAACACGTATCGAGGACATTCAAACAAATTTACGGAAAATCCTGTATAGATCACCTTAACGAGAGAAGAATTAATTATACCTGCAGGCAGCTGTTGCTCAGCAACGCACCCATTCACCTACTAGCCGAAGAATGCGGTTTTAGCAACCAAAGTCATTTTCACAAAGTTTTTAAAAAACATATGGACTGCACCCCAAAAGAGTACCAAAAACAGCGCCAGGGCTTAATATAGATAGATATACTAAGCTGTAAAAAATTATCAAGCATAAATTAAGTCTCTTTCAATCCGATTATCCTGTTAAAGCTAACACTATATTAACGCTTAAGAGAAATATTATCAATAAGCAGACGGCTTTTTTCATCAGCATCTTTAAGTATAATTGAAAGCCAACATGTTCCCGTATTTAGACCTAGAGATTTATTCCCCTCACCATTTTTAGAAAATGCATTCAGAGGGAGTTTAACTTGAGTCCAACGGCCTCTTTTCACCTCATTCATATCATAGCCAAAGTCCTTATTTCCCTTAGTGAGATTATTTAAAGTCAACCAGCAAGAGAGTTCCCCACTTCCTTCAAGCCAATAATCAAACTGTAAGTATGAACCTTGATGGTCATAACGGAACAGAGTCCGATCTTCTTCCGTACCAAAATTCAGCTTGATGCGGGAGATGCCATCACTGCCATAGATCAAAACACCTTGAGCAGCTCGCCCTGCTCGTTTTCCAGGTAATGGTTGAGCTAATTCTCCTTTTAATACAGTCTCGGGTAATTCACCCACTTCAAAATCTATCACCATATCATCATGCCACATTCTAGAAGCCACAATGGAACTGTTTGTATTAAGAGACTCGCCACCAAGAACAGGTTGAGTCACATGAGTAATCAAGTCTGTAAACTCCACCTTCCCCTCAAGCATCTCTATACTTGAGCCAGACGACTTATGAGTAAGATAAAAACGGGTCCCAACCACTTTTACATGAGCCTTAGGAGTCTTAAGCCATAAGGCTTGACCCTTTTGTTTGCTAATATCAGCAAACAATTTACCTTTCTTCAGTATAAATGTTTGATCTTCCGGAATCATAAATTCAGCAGGACCATATAGGCGTATGATAGAGCCATCAGATTTATCTAATCGCACTTTCTTATCAGCGTTAACACTAAAAGGCCTATTTATAGGCAAAGATCCAGATGCAAATTGTTTAGATGTGGATTCATCCTTTAAGCCAATAGTTTTAACCACCCCCCAATCTGATAGCGTATAAGGAAGCTCTGATGGATCGATGTCATTTGATTGACTTGCGTAATCTTGCTCAACTGCTCCAACGACTTGATTTACTTGCTCTTCATTTCCTTGAGAAGCAGAACTCACCTGGGTAGGCTTCTCTTCAACCTTCATATTATGCTTATAGAGTAACCATATTGAAAAACAAAACATCAACAATGCCGCAACCCCACTCAAATAAATCAAAACAGGCTGATTATTGCTTGTCTTCACTTTCCTAGTGGATGTCTTCTTTTTATTTCTTGAAGATTTAACAAGTTTCTTATTTATACATACTCTCGGATTATCAGGCACATCATCTTTTTCAAAAGGCTTGAGAGAAAATGATTGACGCCTTGAATCGTGCACTTGCGATAAGCCTTCATCTAATAGCATATGCATCAGTAAGTGCTCTTTTAACTCAGGGTTTTCTTGAATATAACCTGCCAACTCATCACTACGATCACCATCAGGCCAGTCATCGAGAAATTCAGCTATTAGTTTCTGAAAATTCTCATCCATTACGTTGTCTCCAAGTAAGGTCCGATACACTTAATCAAGGCTTCACGTAATCTCAATAAGTGTCCACGAACACTTGAGGCCGTTCGGTTCAAAGTTTCAGCCAGTTTTCTGGAGTTCATATCTTCTACATATCTAGCTAATAATAGCTTTTTATTTTTTTCAGGTAATTTTTCTAGGCATTTCTGCATCCGTAGTATCCATGATTTCTTTTCAAGCACATCAAGCATAGAGTCTTCAAACTCAACGCTTTCAGCCATCAAAAGGTGCATTTTGGAAAGCCTGCGCTTATTCTTGCTGCGATAATTCATTATCCTGTTACGCATAATAGTGCGTAACCACTTAAGCATTCCATCCTCATCTTTAAGTGAATCTCGCTTTTCCCAAGCAACCACACAAATATCTTGAGTCAAATCATCCACATCATGAGCATGAACTCCCATAAAGCGAATCAGTGCTCGCAAACTCGGCAGAGCATCATTTAGAAGTTTTTCAAAAGTAGAGGAAGTCACTATTGCGTATATTATTCCATTGCACCGTATAGAAAGGAAAATTTTTGAAGAGGGGCCGTTCATGAAGAACAACCCCTAATCAAATCGATGTTGAATCGATTAGAGCTCACTGGCTCCCATATCAACACCTTCACCACTCAACCTAGGAAAACCAACACCACGCTGATCCGTTGTAAGGTTTAAGGGGTTAACCCCACGATCTAGTGCCGGCGACAAAGGCGAAAGCATGTGAATTCTTGTATAACCACCTTGATCAGATAGCTCAGACAATTCAGCTGGTACTCCGACACTATTACCATTTTCACCTGAAATAAAGGCATGGCCATCAGGTGTTCCCACCAAAGAATATGTCATTTCAGCTGAGCTCATATTGGAATGAATAAACAGATTCAGACCTTGATCATTATCAGTACAGCTATTTCCATCTACGATTGTACTAAGGATATTTAAACTTCCTCTATAAGCATAAATACCACCACCATCACCCTTAAAATCTGCCAGACTCAAGGCTTGATTATTGGCTATAGTGCAATTATAAAGCTTACAGTTTACCTGAGTCTGGTCACCAGATGGCTTCTTGAGATAAAGTCCTCCACCACGAGCATTAGAAGTCCCCAAACTTTCAGCACGATTCGTACTGATTGTTGAGTTCTCAATTATCAAGGAGCTAACTTTATTTTTTCTACCATTCATAAATATGGCACCTCCATATATGGTCTTCGCGCCTTCGGCATAATTATCAGCTATCAGAGTATCGCTTATTCTTACCGCCACAGGTCCACCACCAATACTAATAGCACCACCCATAGCCTTATCTGCCATATGAGCACGATTTCCCTCAACCCGGCATTCGATCAATTCCAAATCCCCCTGATGACCAAGAGCAATTGCACCACCATAGACAGTATCGAGTGCAGTCGTTTCAGAAATCATCGAGCTCACTTGATTATGAGTAAATATAGATGCTCTTGCTATGACAGGAGAACGGGCATATAGAGCTCCGCCATAACTACGCTGCGCTTCACTAGAATGAATAGCTCCATTAGAATCAAAAATACAATCGGCAATTTTTAAAACATCACCGTGATGATAGATGGCACCACCATAACTTGCAGATCCCTGCCCCTCACAAATATTATTAATGAAAAAGCAGGCATCTAAGTTCATTTTCTCGCGGTTATAAATAGCTCCGCCATATTTATTAGTATTATAGCCATCTCTCAAAGTCAGTCCTTTCAGATTCACTTCTATCAGAACATCTTTTTGATAAATTTTGAATATCCTTGTTTTCATACCACCACTAATAGTTACGTCACGACCTCCATTGATATCACTTAAGGTTAAGGACTTATTAATCTCAATTTCATTCATAAGATTGATCCCTGTTATATCTGAAGCAAAAGTAATAATACCACCCTCTTCCACATCAGCAATCATCTGACGCAGGCTTCCCGGACCAGAATCTTCAGGGGAGCTAACGATATACGAGCCAGTAGACACAACATTGAACAGAAAAGTGTCGTAGCCAAGCCCATTATCATCATCAGCTGCAGTAAGTCGTAACTCAAGACTTCCCTCATCGCCAGGAAGGGGATTTCCAGTAAAACTGATTTCTTGTGCATTAAAAATCAACCATGCAGGCAGAGCACTCCCATCACTCAGAGTGGCCGTGTAGGTCAACGTATCGCCATCAGGGTCGCCAAACATATCAGGAGGCAATGATAGAGTGAAGTTTTCTGAGACAACGAGTTCTTGATCGAGAGTTGGTATTAACAATTGCGGCTCATCATTTACTGCCTGAATATCAACTTCTACCGTAATGACATCACTACTTCGACCATCACTAACTCTTACTTCAAAAGCATCGCTATCATGGTAATTTACAGCTGGAGAATAATTAATTACTTGACTCTCCCCAGAACCATAAGCAGCAGCGATACCATGCAGTGCCTGTGATTGAATACTCCAGTTTAAAGCGTCGTTATCTAGATCTATTGCATGTAGAGTTAGCTGAAAAGCAATAGGCATAGAATCTTCCGACATGACTCGCTGAATACTAGTTCCCTCACTAATAATAGGCGGATTATTCACTGGAGAATCTGAAAGGGAAAATTTTATACTAAGAACAGGAGACTTAGATACTGGATTATCATCTTTAGCATAAAATGCCAGTGTTCCACTTGCGTCTTTCATTATAGCTAAACTTGCAGCGTTATCATCACCCTCCATTTCAGCAGAAATATAGTCAGTTAATTCTATTTCAGCCCAATTACTGGGCAAGTCAACGCCTTCGCCGATATCGGCCAAAGTAAGTGAACGACTATTCTCCCAGGTCATCTGATTTTCACCCCAATCATCTTCGAGGACTGAGTAAACGATGGCATCAGCCATAGAGCCGCCATCACGCTTAAGGCGAAGAACTGCACTATCTACATTCAATCCATTGAGATTAATGCCATTAAGCGGAAAACGGAAATAACTTTCAAAAACACCCTTCTTAGCTTTAAGATTCCATCTAGTACCATAGTTAGTTGTCGATTGACTCAAACTGACATAAGTATCAGCTGAAGGTGCCATCGAATAAAGATAAGTGCCATCTTGCTCCATAACGACGATGGCAAAGGGACCTATTGCGGCGCCACCTCCATCTTCATCGATAGCAGTAATCTGTATGCCAGAGTACACTCCAGGGTCACCTGCGAATCCATTTAAAGCACCTGTATTTTGATTAAACACAGCCCAAGTAGGTTTATTGCTAATCGCGAACGAAATATCCCCTCCATCGGGATCTTGAGCCTGAGGAGTGAATTCGTAATACTGACCACTAACAACACCTGCAATAGGTACGCCACTAATCATAGGAACTAAATTATCCTGGTTATATTCATGAGCTCCAAGGTCCATTTGATCTCCATTGAGACGATTATGACCATAATAATCAACATTAGCGATGTCTAAAATATCAGCGATATCACCTAATTGATCGTTATAATTGGTTATTGCCTGATCAATAGCAGGGGAATCAGCAAGAATTCTGAAGTCATCTTTAGCATATTCACTTATCCCAGCTTGGATAAACTTAGGGTTGCCAAAAATGGCACTACCATCAACTCGACTAATCAAACCATCCATACCATCCTCGTAAGGATTAGCCTTATCATTTTGCCGCCATTTATAGCGAATAGCAGATGGACCTCGAGAGGTATAATATAGATTGTTCTGAAAAATATTATTGCTAGCATCTGCAACATCGCCACCAATGACAGCGCCGTGGTCCCATCCCCATTCATTTTCAGGATTACCATCATCACCCATATTATCCCAATCACTCACGTCCTCAATATCTCGGGCGACAAATATATTATTCGCAATAAAATTATTACGAGATTTATTTACTGTAATCTGTCCTCCGGCCCAACCAAGGCTACCATTTTTATATGAGGTATTATTGAGAAAGTAACAGTTTTCTGTATACCCTCTATCATTAGCATAACCACCGAAGACAATCCCTCCTTGTCCATTATAAGCCACAATATTATTTCGAATAATACAATCAGAAGTACTTCGCTGATTCCCATTTTCATCATTTCCATTGTGTTCACTAGCTATTTCAATACCAATGTCGCAATTATAGACTAAGTTATTCTCAATGACAACATCATAGCCACCATCCACATAAATACCATCACAGGAATAGTCATCAACAGGGTAAGTCCAATTAGGTCCATGATTATCTGTTTGCATATCCGGTACGACACAGCTTATATTATGAATATGATTTCCACGAATCACCCCCTTTCTAGCTCTATCTTTAGGATTTGTTCCACTGCCGGCATTTCCTTCCCAGCCAATAACATCAATGGCAATATTATCATTGTGATGTAAGTAGTTATTTAAAACCTCAAAACCTTCGACATTAGCGTTTAAAACCAATGCTTCACTATTTCCTAAACGATTTTCATAGATTTCACAATTTTCAATTTTAATATCTGTGATGGGGTTTTCTGCATGTCGCCCATAAATTGCGATTGCATGAGCATTGTATTTTGGTTGCAATTTCGGTAGGTGAGGTGCAAATATTTTAATTTCATAAACTTCAGTATCCAAGATTTCAATATGGCTCATGCCCCCAGTATGGCCAGGGGTTTGCTGCACATAAATACCCATAGGCATGTTATTCTCAACATCATCTTGATACTTACAGACCTCTAGGTTTTGAATACGAATATAAGATTGATCGTAAATTTGAATCAAAGCTGAATTGCCGTTTGGCACATTAAGACCAGTGCCATCAATAACAGCACCATCTTCACCAAGAAATGTAATAAAACCTTCTGATGATCCAGATACGGTAATATTAACGCGCTCAAAATATTCACCTTCATGAATCAAAACAGTGTCGCCTGGCAACAAAACGCCACTATCGATAGAATGCTGAATGCTCTGCCAGGGAGCAGAGTCTGAACCGTCATTGCTATCACTGCCCGAAAGGCTAACGTGATAAGTAGTCGCATATATTGGTATGCACATCAGAAAAAGAAATGCCAGTGATTGGCACAGAAACCTTCCAAAATTAATCATAAATACTCCAGAAATAGATTAGTTACAAGCTAATTTCTTAAGAATCTAAAGTGTTTGAATATTTCTGAAAACTTTTTTGGGATTTTAAAAATTCACATGATTATTCATGAAAAAAGACTCCTACAGCCCAATAGAGGGCTATAAGAGTCTTATTTTAAGTTACTTAGAGTGATTACGCTATTTTTTAACGTAATAGGCACCCTCCTCCACCCCCACCACTAGAATTTAACTCATCTCGCTCATCTAAAGGATCAACTCCGCTAACTTCACCTAAAGAGACATCAGCATCGCCAGCGTCAGAGTCGGCTTCGCCAGTGTCGGAATTGGCTTCGTCAGCGTCAGAGTCGGCATCGCCAGTGCCAGAGTCGGCATCGCCGGTGCCCGAGTCAGCATCTCCAGCGCCAGAGTCGGCATCGTCAGTGTTTGAGTCGGCATCGCCAGCGTCAGAGCCGGCATCGCCAGTAT
>JADGBV010000114.1 GCA_015231345.1 Planctomycetota bacterium | reverse complement strand
AATATTACGAACCCGAGAATTTACTTGAGTTAGCTCCTGAATCTTTTTCATTTTCTAGTTTATATTATAAAGGTTCCATTCCTGTTTTAGGAAGTACGGGACCCTCATCACCAACTCCATTAAGTTCAGGTGAATATTACCGCGGGCATTTGGATGCTTTTGGAGATGAATGGCATAGCATTTGTGTGGCAGATGATGATGGGCAGCTTCATGATTCGGATTATTCGCATTACTTTTCAAGTGATGGCAAAGAGTTTCTTTTTGTGGTGAACCCTAATACGCCGATGTTATTTTTTACTCAAGAATCTGCTGATTCAGAGTATTATACAACGCCAGCTAAAACATATTTCTTGCCTCGAATCCATGAGCAAATGACTTATGTCAGTGATGGTATCGGCATCAACCTCCACTCTTTTGATCATCAAGCAATTTCTTATCGTTGGGGTGAAGGTGAGTGGCAAGCTTATAGGGAGCCCTTGTTGTCTACTGATTTAGACGTGGGCTTGCATGTTTTGAGTTATAAAATGAATGATGTTGTTAAGAGTCGAAGTCTTTATAAGAGCCCTTCCTCACCAAGTTTGCATGAAGTTCATAGCGGAAAACTTTTGTGGGGTGAAACGAGTGGTTTGTCTGTCTTAAAAGAAAAGGTAAAGCGTGAACCTTATGCTACACACTATAAATGGCTACGGGATGATTATCTTGACCTTGAGAGTGTTGATGACCTAAATCAGGGGCAGCGTTTGTGGCAGAATAATGCTTTGTCCTATGCCCTCGTGGCGATGATTGAAGGTGTGGATTCAACTCTTGGGCTTAAGTATGCAAAAGCTGCTAAGAAGTGTCTGTTGGATAACAAACTTAGCATCGACCCAGTGGGTTTTGAATTGAATCATAATTTTGCGCCCATGCCTAGTGCTGAATGGAGTACTTATGGTTACTATAGTGTGAATAATGTCTATGATGTCTTGTATGCATATGATCTGCTGATTCATTCTTTTTTGTCGACAGAAATCACTGGAGGCATAACACCCATTGAAGAGCTAAAGATTCGTGATTCTTTGGCTCGTTGGGTTGCTGTCAATTTAAATGAGTTGCGGGGTTACGAAGGTGACTTAGAAGAAAATAAGCAACCAGATCCATCTTTAAAGATTGGCATGTGGGATTTTGCTCGGCATAGTGCTTCTGCTTTGACCGCCATATGCATGAGTGATTACGAGAGTAATTACTATGGCGTGAGTGGTTATAATGGTTCTCTTAATCAGGATAAATGGCCTTTTGAGGATCAAGCTTTGACTTGGAAAGATATATATGAAGGGCATTCTGGAACTCTTTCTCAGACTCCAGGCAAAAGAATTCATTTTAATCATTTAGAAGGAGGACTTATCACTACAGAAGGATTATTTGCAGATCGCATAGATTATTACTCATATCATTTATTAGGTCATTGCTTGCAGAAGTTTGCTGTGAGCTCGGTTGCCACTATTGGTAAACGCTATGAGTATTTAGAAAAATCTTTTAAGTTAGCAGTGCAGGGCAAATTAAAAGGGCTGAAGGTAAGCACAGCTAGCGATTCAGAAGAGCGCCTTTTCCCTTTATTGCTCTTATCTAATGAATATTTCCCTGATATTGCAGATGATATTATTGATTCCTTGAAGGATCAACCAGACTATTTGGAGGATGGATCGCGTAATAAGAAGTCGCTTTCGCATTTGCTTTATGAAAGTCTACCTTATGGCTTAATTTTCCATGATGACCTCTGGGCAAGTAGAGCTAATGCTCAAGATTAATCGCTTTGTTTTTTATGGTAATCTCAGGGCGAGCAGTGCGAATGCTCTAGATTGAATAGCGTTATTTTCTCGTTTTTTATAGAGAAAAGTGGTAAATTTGGTCATTTTAACGCTTTTTAGCTTTTTTTCCTTGATTTTATTTCACATTTAGGAACATAGTTACAACAAAAGCAATAGGTTGGGGGGGAAGTGCCCAGTAAGGAATCAAAAATTCAACTTATACCCATATGCCCTGGGTCTCACCTTTTGCAGATCAAAGACTTGGGGATTTCTTGGATTTTTAATCCTTGGCCGGATATAAGTAAATTTCTTATTCAAAAAGAATTGTCATTTAACGGTGTTGTCTGTCCAGATACACGTGTGCAGCATGGTGTTAATTGTAACCTGATAGAGTTCCCTCTTCTACATGCTCTTTTCAATCAAGGCATGATTTTTAAAGGTTTAAAGCCTGTGATGATTGGGACAAGTTTTCAGCTTGAGAATAATTCAAGTGGTTTTAAGCGGGCCATGTACGGTTTTTATAATACAAAAGAGCTTAGAGCCTTGGGCATGGAGGCTGATGAAGCCAATGCCTTAATGAAAGAAATTAAGGGGCTATCTTATAATGGCATCATGCCTATAGAGGACTTGCTCGAGTTTTGTGTTCTTGAGCCTCTTGAAGATAATCCTACACTGAAAAGTGCCACAAAATTTAAAGGCATGAAGATCTGGAAAGAGAATGTCAATGTCTTTGTCGTGCAGTGGCGAGGCGAAACGGTCACCATAGATTGTAATTTAAAAGAAGATGAGCAGTACTCGCCTCCATTAAAAATTGATGTTAAAAATATACCTTTTACAATGTTTCAGGTGATTGATACGGGAGAAGAAGATGGTTTCTCCCCGAATAGTTGTATGCATACAGTGGTTCAGTGGCGAGAGAAGATCATCTGTATCGATTTGCCTATGAATGTATCGTATCTTCTTGAAAGGATTAGTATATCCAAGTATGAAATTGATGCTGTGATTTTTACCCATTGCCATGATGACCATATAGGTGATTTACCTTTGCTTATGCAGTTAGGTAAGAAAATAAAAATTCTTTGCCCAAGGGTGATATGGCAATCTATCCTATTAAAAGCTGCCTCCATGCTTTACATGGCACCTGAAGAATTTGATCGTTATTTTGACTATACTCCATTAGAATACGGCAAGGATTTTCATTATTGTGGTTTGCGCATTATGGCTTTTCCTTCCATTCATAGTGTGCCTTGCGCTTTATACCGTATTCGAGGAATGATTCGGGGAGAATGGAAAACCTACTGCCACTTATCAGATATTCTCAACCTCAAAAGAACACGGGAATTATTAAAGAACGGTATTATAAGTAAGAAACGCTATAATGCTTATCGTGAATTCCTTTTACAAAAAGCTGATATTAAAAAAATCGATGTGGGTACAGTTACTGGCATGGAAGCTTTTTCTGTTCATGGTCATTGGCGAGATTTTATAGATGATGAGACAGATCACATTATATTAGGACATATTAATGCGAATCTCCTTGATGAAGAAGCTCAAGTTCAAGTGGGCCAACTTGCTGTTGTGGGTTCTGCAAGAGACTTAAGTATGGGTATGGAGCACTCGTACATTGATAAATATATTGAGCGAGCCATTAAATTTCTTACAGATTATATGCTCATTATCGTTAATGAGAAGTTGCTACGAGGTGAATTGAGTCGTGAGGATATTGATGATGTGGTGCGTCAGTTTGCCAATCAAGAGATTAAATTAATTCAACCACGCACACCTTTCCTCAAAACGGGTCAAGAATCTACTTATGTCGATATGGTTGTGAGTGGAATAGGAAGTGTTTGGGAATCAAATAAAAAAGGAGTTAAACGCATTGCTATTATACAGGCAGGTGATTTGATTGGTGATATGGGGGTCTTGCGTAAAGAACCAAGAAATGCTTCTATTAGAGCCGATACATATATGAGGGTGCTGCGAATTCCAGGGCAACTTTTCAGGGATGAAATGGTGGGGTTGGGGCTTTTTGACCCTAAAGGCTTAATCAGTTTAAATGTTGATTGTGCCTTTTCTCGAATTTGGCATTTTAGACAACGGATACAGAGATCATCTCTATTAGGCCGGGACGTGCCAGTTTATTTGCAAAATAAACTCGCCATAAAAGCGAATTGCCGAGTGATAAAAAGAGGTGGTCTTATTTATAGTTCGGAAAAGAAAGATGAAGTCGTTTTTGCTGTGGATGCCAGTGCGGCAAAAATTGTTGGCTGGAATGTCAAATTGCAAGGGCAATTTTTGACGTCTGCCTTTTTTGGTGAAGATAAAATTCTGAAGCGTGAAACGCTTGAATATGAGGTGCGTGCTAAAAAAGAAATAGAAGTGCTTTATTTTGATTTAAATGAATGTGAATGGATGAATGAAATTCCCATTTACATGCTGCGCTTAAAAGAGCTTTATGATAAACGAGGAATTCTTCTCCACAGAACATAGAAGCTTTCTGTTAAGCTTGTGCCTTGCCTTTTACGATAATAATATTCTGTATTTAAGATCTTTATTTTGAGATCTATACTGATTTGATAAGAGCCTAAATCAATGGATAATATGATTCCTCAAGACCGTTTTGAAGTAGAGAATGAATGGCATGAGAACGGAGCCACCATCAAACAAATATGGAGTGGGGGAGACCGCAATTTTGCTTATATTCTCGAATATAAAGGTCATGTCAGTGCCATTGATTTTGGCCATGGCCAAGAATTACTAAAAGCTCAATACCCTCAGGTAACAGAGTACCTGGCTACACACAAGCATTATGATCACCTTCATGATCAATGCCGTGACGAGACTTCTCAGAACTCAGCCTTAGATTTTGTCGAAACGATCTTCACGCCAGGGCATACTGAAGAATCTGTTTGCTTTCTTGTTCACTCAAAGTATCTTATAAGTGGCGATACGCTTTTCATCGATAAAATTGGCGGAACAAGTGATGAAGAAAGTGCTAGGGCACAATTTGAGAGCCTGAAAAAACTAGCTCAGCTAGACCCGGAGGTTCTTGTTTTATCAGGCCATAATTATGGCAGTAAAATTATCGATACTTTAGGCCAACAGTTACTTGTGAACCCTTTTTTACTTAGACTAAATAGTTTTGAGGATTTTTACTGGCTTAAGAATAATTGGGCTGCTTATAAAATTGAGAATGGTATTAAGTAATAACGCTTTACTCTTCAGCCTCATCGCTCTCTAGTTCTTCAAATTCAGTGCCTGAAAAATTAGTGCCATTTGTGGTCGCATTTTCTATTTCAGCGCCCAGCATTTGTGCGCCTTGAAAATCAGCATTGGTTAAGTCGGCATTATTAAATTTAGCATCCGTCATCGTTGAGTTTCTGCATTTGGCATTACGCATTTCACTATTGGTAAAATCTGCACTATTACAGAGTGCCGAATCCAAAGTCGAAAGAGTCAGATCAGCATTACGCAAGTTGGCATACTTCAGATTGGCATCGAAGAGATCTGCATCTCTTAAGTCAGCGCCTTCTAAATCAGCTCCTTGAAGATTAACATTTCGTAAGTTTTGATCCCTTAAGTTTGCGTTAGTCAGGTTACAATCGACACATTCTTTTGTTTCGAGCAATGTCTCTATGTTTTGACTGACCTCATCAGAGTCGTTATCTGAATCTGAACTACTATCACCGCAACACAAACTTAAACTTAATAGTGCAGCAAAAGGGATAATTTTTGAGGCTCGCATTTTCATGATTGACTTCCTGATATTTCTAGGCCTACAGGGAGATCTTCCCCTAAAAGTTGATTCTGCTCGAAGAGTCCTCGATGGCTCACTTCGTATAAGGGTTTGAGTTTCTCTTCTTGGTTGTATTGCTCATCAGACTCAAGAGTAGAAATGACTTTTTTAAGTAGAGCTTCTTTTACATCTAAGGTACGGTCTCCGGCCTTACGACTGAGCTCTATTAGGGTTGTGACTGCTTCTTTGCCGTAATGGTCTTTAAGCGCGAGCAGACTTTCGATCCAAGGAATGACTTCTTCTCCGGAAAGAATATTATCTAAGTGGCAATAAAGGGGCTGGCGGGAACCCATTCTTTCGAGAGCCCAAAGGGATAGTGTCGTGTGACTTTTGGGTTTAGTTTTTAGGTATGTGATTAGGCCTGACCCTAAACGTAGCTTATCTTTTTTGGGGATATGCTCAAAACTTGCGATCATACGCCATAACTCGGTTTTTTCTCCTTTGAAGTCGACGAGACCTTTTTTGTCGAATAAGCTTTTCTTATTTCTTTGATAAAGATCATTTTGCCAACCGGCTTTGAGCCCTGGCGCGATACGCCTCCAGAGAATGGCCCATTCACTTTGGGCACGTCTGTCTTTTCCTGTTCTAGCTCCATTTCTGAAAAGGGACCATATCTTGCTTAGCCGCAATTCATCTCCCGGGTGACCCATCCCTGGTCTGATGCTAAAACTACATGCATTCAACCACGTAGCTTCGTGTTCTGGGCTTAAATCAACACAACCTTGACTCTCTATTAAGAGATCAGCTATAAGTCGTAGTGATGGTATATTGAGCTCCTTGCGCTTGATTTGGCAGGATTTTTCTAGTCCCTTAATGATACTTTTAGGAGGCTTCTGATTTAAGTCATTATTGATACTCTCCTTTGCCAGCGCTAAGTCTAAACTTTCATCGGCTAAAAGGTTAGCCTCTTGATTCTCTTCTGTCGTTGTTTTATGGTCCTGAGACTCTTCTTGTTGGCGTAAATCAAACTCTAGCTTCCATGAGTGGGGGGTATTGCGTGAGCGTAATTCAAGATTAAGGGTATCGAGTTCCGTGAGCTCCCCTCCCACAAAGACTGGTATATTGCGTGATTCCTGTTTGCCAAAACGAACTGTTGTATTGAGCTTGCCCACTGCTTGACTCCCATCATCTAAAAAACGCAGACTGCCACATTCATCGAGAGGGAATTGATCTGATTGAAAAAGCTTAAAAGTAACAGGGTAGTTGGTTTTAGCTTCTAAGCCTTTGAGGTCTAACTTAACTTCCTCATGAGCTTCTGTCCCTTTGGGGATAAGACAAATATGCTGTTGCTTATTTGCACCACTTAGCTCTAGGTAGTAGGCATGGGCCGAACCACCACCAATTTTTAGTCCGCCTCGGCTAGAAACAAAGCTATAGAATGCTGCTCCACACGCCACTGCATTGGCTAAGGATACACTATCGAGGAGGTTTAATGCCTCTTTATTGGGAGCGTGGTCAGCCAAAACACTCTGAATTCTTGAGCGAATACTCAGAGGCTCTAGTGCGCCACCATTAAAAAGTAAAGCGTCAGGAAATTGCTGTTCGCTTTGGCAATGGTTCTTAATGAACTCCAGAATATGCCAAGTGATTGCAGCTTCTTGTTCATAAGGTAAACCGAGTTCACTTAAGCCACTACTTATTTGCTTGGCTTGATAGTTTTCGTCGATATGAGGAAAAAAACCATTGATGATCATCTCCTCTATTTCTTCTTTCTTGAGGTGTGCTTGCCGTAGTCCACCAATGACTTTGGTGCCAGAGCCGGGTAAGCGAATGGTGATTTCATTATCGTCTTCATCATTAAGAAGCCTTTCTTTGGCATTTCTTGTCAGTTGTGAAAGAAGTTGCCACTGGGATTGGTTTAGCGCTTTTTTCTTTTTACTTGATAACTTAGCCTCTGCATAGTGAGCAATGCTAAGGTCCATATTATCTCCCCCGAGTAAGAGGTGGCGACCAACAGCATCTCGTTTGAAATCAAATGATGTGCCGTCACTTTCACAGCTTACAATGCTAAAGTCAGAGGTTCCACCACCAATATCACAAACGAGGACACGGCGACTTTCACCAAGAGCTTCACTCCAGCGACCTCTTCTTTGAGAAATCCAACTATAAAAGGCGGCTTGAGGTTCCTCAAGTAGGCGAGCATGACCTAGACCGGCAGATTTGCAGGCCTCAAGCGTGAGAGCTCTTGCTGTTTGATCAAAAGAAGCCGGTAGGGTTATGGTGAGTAGTTGATCCTCGATAGGATTCTCTTTGCCAAATTCACTCATTTGCCAACTGAAGGCTAAGTGTTTTAATATATAGGTTGTTGCCTGTAAGGGAGAAATCTTAGGGATATCGTCCGAGCCTCCCCATGGAAGAATAGGGCTTGTTTTGTCGATACGACTATGGCATAACCAACTTTTGGCGGAAGTGACTAAACGCCCACTAACTCGACGTCCGCATTCTGTTGCTGCTTGACCAATAATCCAGCCCTCAGTCTCTAGAGGAAAATCAACTAAGTCCGCTAGCTGTGCTTCCGTTGGGTAATAGAGAAAAGAAGGCAGGCGACTTGATTCACCGCATCTATCCTCACTTAACCTTTGGTATAAAGGTACATTGATGATTTCGGGGTAGGGTCCTTGGGCAGCTTGAAGGTCTATGGCTGCAATGACACAATTAGTTGTGCCTAAATCGATCCCGAGGGCATAACGAGCTTGATTAGACAAAGATTAACTATCGTCGCGAACGTTGTATTCAAGTTTCCAACGACGTTCAGACTCCGTATGAGTGAAAAATAGTTCCAATGTACCGACCTCAGTCACTGCAGCCCCTATATTGACGGGGACGGGATTGGCTAAGCCTTCAGAATTTTCTAAGGTGACATCCATAGGAGACGTTAGTTCTAGTTCCTCTTCATCCCAGTCTTCAAGTATTTGCCCTACGCCGTCTTCTTGACGTATGGTAGAACTCAAAAACTGAAAGCTCGCTGGGATTCCAGTCGTAAGGGCAAAGGTTTCACTTTTTAAGCTGTCGCTTGTGCCTTCTTCCATGCCAAAAGGAGCAATACAAACCGCTTTTTGCGGGGCTTCCATGCCAGGAATGGCAGGCATGGCAGACTCGACTTGGATATAGTAGCTTCTTGGGATGCCCGCGCGAATACGGATTCCCTTGCCTTGACGTGCGCTTGAATAATACGATGCCCCTAGTGCCACTGCATTATCAAGTGAACGGTGGTTTAAGCAGCTGACTTCTTTTTCGCCTACTTCACTTAACCATGAATTAATGACTTCAATACAACGTTCACGCATATTGTCACAGTTAAAAACTCCACCATTAAAGAGGATTTTTGTGGGCCATTTAAAGGATTCAGATTCTGATTGCCTTGAAAGAAATTTCGCCAAATGCTTGGTGATGGATGCATCGCTTGCGTAATTGAGTCCAATTTCTTGCAGGCCAGCTGCCTTAGCTTCTTTCGGGTGGTCCTCAATGGAGCATTTTGGAAAAAAACCATCAACGAGAATGGACTGGACTTCTTTAGCTGAGAATTCAGCTTTGAGGGTTCCGCCGATGAGCTTTTTAATGCCTGTGCCTAAAACCGTAAATTGGGCTTTATCGTCTTCACCACTAAGGAGTTTTTCTTTGATTTGTCTAGCTTTAAACCATAGGCTTCGTAGTTGCCAAGATGTCAGTTTCTTTTTGCTCTCCATCCTCGCTTTGGCCTGGTAAGCAAGAGCCAAATCCATATTATCGCCACCGAGAAGAATATGTTCCCCTACTGCACTTCGCTCTAAGGCTAAGTTGCCATCTTTGTTGACGACAGTAATGAGGCTAAAGTCTGAGGTTCCGCCACCAATATCACATACTAAAATCACATCATCTTCTTCTACCTCTTTACGCCATTCTTCACCCTGGGCTGCCACCCAGCTGTATAGAGCGGCTTGTGGTTCTTCAAGAATGGTCAGCTTCTGAAAACCTACTTCTCTAGCAGCTTCTTCGGTGAGCTTACGAGCTTCTTCGTCAAAAGAGGCTGGTACGGTCAGTGTGATTTCTTGTTCACTCAGCGGGCATTCCATGGACTGCTGCCATGAATGAGCAATATAATTTAAGTAATGCTTGGTGACGCTAAAAGGGGATATCTTTGTGAGGTCCTCTTCGCTTTGGAAAGGCAAGAAGTTCTTTTTGCGATCAACTCCTGATTGGCATAGCCATGACTTAACTGAAGATACAAATCTAGCAGGGACTTCTGCTCCCCGGTCCCGTGCAAAGATAC
>JADGBV010000113.1 GCA_015231345.1 Planctomycetota bacterium | reverse complement strand
CTTGCATGGCGAAAAGCTCCAAAGGGAGAAACTGAAGGTGTGGTGATCAGCCGTGTGAAGGCTGGCCAATCAGTTGTCTATGAATTTAGGGATAGAGCTGAGCCTCAATCTTTGAATGTTGCTCATGTGCTTCCGAAGCCACCATGGTCTAAACTTGTCTTTCATAATGTTGAGCACCAAGGGAATAAAGAATTATTTCTTTATGAAGGGGATTCGGGATTGGACGATACCTTAGACTTTTATAATAGCTACTTCAAACGTGAGGGCTGGGAATTACAGGTGGGGCAGAATGGTAAATTGGGGCCTGAAGATTTTTATTGTTATTTTAAGAATGAAAAAAAGTGTTTTTTGCAAATAGCAAGTAAAGATAATGGCGTTTTTATTAGCTTAATCGTTGAAAAGTGAAATAATAGGGAAAATACAGATATGAGGCAAGCATTCGCATTAATTATCTCTCTTGCATTGGGCTTATTGGCCGTTTATGCAATGAAAAATTACATCAATCAAGAGAAGAGAGCAGCAAATAAAAAAGTTGCAATGGTTGAAGTTCTTTGCACGACAAGGCAAATAATAGCTAAAAGTGTTATCGAGAGGGCTGATCTCAAAATGATTGAACTGCCAGAAACATCTGTGACTCCAGATATGGTGAAAATGCCAGAAATTGGTGTGGTTGAGGGGAAAACCATACAAAGAGAGGTGAATCGTGGCGGTGTATTATTTCATTCTGATTTTTTAGGCAAACAGCGTGAGCGCATGTCAGGAATTTCTAAAGGGAGACGTTTGCTTTCTGTGCCTGTCAGTCAAGTGACTGGAGTTTCAGGTTTGATCAAACCGGGGAGTCGTGTGGATTTACTCTATACAGAATCAGCTTCAGCAAAAAGAGGTGGTGCAGGTGCTGATTCCTCGAGTACTGCAATTCTTCTGGAAAATGTAACTGTATACGCCACCGATAGCCAGACCATCGATATTCCTCAATCGTCCATGTCAAATCGAGGCCGGTCGTATTCAACTTTGGTCCTCAGTGTCACGCCCACAGAAGCAGCGGTGTTAGTCGCAGCAAATCGTTTAGGCACTATCACATTCACCTTACGATCCAAAAGTGACTTTACGCCTTCAAAAATCTTAACCGAAGTGGATAAAAACTCTCTGGTCTCTTTAGCAAAAGATGAGAATAAAAAAAGGTGGGATGCCATTAAAAAATTGAAAGCTAATTCAAAATGATTTCTCTGTTGATTCAAGCCCCCGGCAAAGCGTCTAGGCGGGTTAAAGTGACTTCCAACCTCTATAGGATTGGTGGGGGAAGCGGTAATCATATTAAGCTTGATGGCTTAGAATCCTATGGCTGCATTGTTGAACTTCATATTGCTGACGGCGATCAGGCCAAGCTGCGAAGAAGGCAAGATGCTCTTAATGTTACAGTGAATGGCAAGTCTCTTGAGCAGGAGCATCAACTCCGCTCCGGGGATAGGACTGTGATCGATCAGTATACGATTGTTTTTCAGCAAAAAAATGCTAGTGTTTCAGTGGCCGCTGAGCCCCAAACCGTTGTTCCTAAAGCAGTGCGACCTGCTACGACCGCACGTAAAGCTCCCCGTCCTCAAGCGCCTCAGAGTCAGAGTGCAAAACCAAAAAACACCCGTTATTTCACCCTGCAAAAGCTTCTTCATGAAGAGCTTTTGGAGAATCTTGATTTAAAGCACTTGGATGTAAGTCGTTTCTCTGAAAAAGAAATGAAGGATAAAAGCCGTAAAACCTTAGAGGGGATTATGGCTGAGTTGGATAAGAGTCAGTTTCGTGGTATTAATATTAATGAATTAGTTACTGATGTTATTGATCAAGCCTTAGGCCTGGGGCCTTTGGAAGAATTGCTTAAGCAAGAAGACATTACCGAAATTATGGTGAATAATTTTGATCAAATCTATGTTGAACGTAAGGGTAAGCTAACTTTAAGTGGCACTCAATTTGTGGATAATGCTGCAGTGATTGAAGTGATTCGCCGTATTATAGCTCCAATCGGTAGGCGTATTGATGAGACGAATCCTATGGTTGATGCTCGCCTTCAAGATGGTTCTCGTGTCAATGCCATTATACCGCCCTTGGCCATATCGGGGCCATCAATTACCATACGTAAATTTGCTACGGACCCATTTCAAATTGAAGATTTAATTCAGTTTGGATCACTCACGGCACAGATGGCGGAGTTTTTAAGTGTGTGTGTGGAGCAACGAAAAAATATTTGTATATCAGGTGGTACTGGTTCAGGTAAAACGACGCTTTTAGGTGTGATTGCTGCTTATATACCTAATGATGATCGTATTGTGACCATTGAGGATGCTGCTGAGCTAAAATTACCTCAAGAGCATAAGGTATCATTGGAAAGTAAGCCTCCTAATTTGGAGGGCAAGGGAGCCATACCCATTCGGAAACTTGTGATAAATTCTTTGAGGATGCGTCCCGACCGAATTATTGTGGGTGAGTGTCGGGGAGCTGAAGCTTTGGATATGTTACAGGCCATGAATACGGGTCATGATGGCTCGCTGACAACTCTGCATGCCAATACTTGCCGAGATGCCATTGCCAGGTTGGAGACAATGGTCATGATGGCTGGTATGAACCTGCCCTCAAAAGCCATTACTGAACAGATTTCTTCGGCTGTAGATGTGATTGTGCAAACAAATCGTTACCCAGATGGGACGCGTAAAATTAGTAGTATATCAGTGTTGGTGGGTATGGAGGGTGATAAAATTACCCTGCAAGAGATTTTTGCCTATAAGATGAATGGTTACGATGAGGATGGTAAAGTTTTAGGTGAATATACTGCTGAGGGTGGTATCCCTGCTTTTTATCGTGAGCTTCAAGAACGTGGCATAGACGTGGACATAAGCATCTTCAGGTGATTGGAACAGAAGCTTTCATTTTACTTCTTTTATTTGCTGCCATAGCTTATATCTGCCATACTGGTTTTGATTTGTTTTCTAAAGGTTGGTCCAGTTACGAGGAAGGTTATATTCAGGGGGCGGAAAAAACTTTAGATGCCATGTACCTGACTATACCGGCTCAGCATTTGGCTTATTTATCTTTGACTTCCTTTTTTATTGTCACTATTTTTGTTTCGCTCTTATCAGGATCTTGGCCTTTTGGTCTTATTTTGGGGATTGTGGCTTTACTCACCCCGATTTTTGTGCTGAGGGGATTAAAAAAAAGACGAGACAAATTATTTGGAATCCAACTGGTTGGCGGAATGAGTAATATGGGTAATGCTCTCAAAGCCGGTTTAAGCCTCCCTCAGGCCATTGATCTGATCCATCAAGAGATGGATAATCCCATTGCTCAGGAATTTCGTTTATTATCCCATGAGCTTCATTTTGGTACAGATATGCCAACGGCCCTGGGACACTTAGAAGAGCGTATGCCTAACCCTGATTTGTCTTTGATGATTACGGCAATCAACGTTTCTATGGAAGTTGGCGGGAATTTATCAGATATATTTGAAAATATTTCCGATACCATCCGTGAGCGTCAAACTGTTGAGGCCAAAGTGAAAGCTTTGACCGCTCAAGGGAAAATGCAGGGAACGGTCATGTGTATGATCCCCATTGGTTTATGCACTGCTCTCACTGTCATGTATCCCGATATGATGGCCCCCTTATATGAGACGACAATAGGTATGATTCTCATAGGCATCTGTATAATCATGCTGATCTGTGGCTGGCTTTTAATTGCTAAATTAACAAAAATCGATTTTTGATGGAATTATTCATTTATTTTTTCACTTTCTTGAGTGTGGGCTTTTTAGCTTACGCTTTCACTTCAAAGAAAGGCCCAGTGAATGATGAGGATGTCATTGATGCCGAAGATGCCTCAAGTCCATTAAAGAAGACAATATCGGCTTTGCCATCATTGGCAGGCGCCATCAACTCTAAGGTGATTCAAAATAAGGATGACACCAATCATCCCTATATACGCATACGTAATTCTTTGGATAGGCTATTATTGCAAGCAGGGAGTCCTAATAATTTAACGAGTGACGATACCATAAACCTCTCGTTTTATGGAATGCTGTTATCTGCTGCTTTGATGTATTTTTATGCCTGGTCTTTCGAAATGCCAGTTGTTGTTTTTGTCTATTGCGGTGGCATGTTTGGCCTGGCTTTGCCTTATATGCTTATCAGTCTTGCGGCCACTAAAAGACTTAATCTTATAAGGAAGGAATTGCCTTATTTGCTTGATTTGCTCACCCTATGTGTTGAAGCGGGTATGGATTTCTCTACAGCTCTTATTCGTATTGTACCAACTTTTAAAGCGACTCCTTTGGGTGATGAGGTGAGTTTATTGGTGACAGAAATGCGCATGGGTAAAAGTCGTCAGGATAGTTTGCGTGATTTTAGTCAACGAGTTTCTCTTCTTGAACTTAGCACTGTGGTCAATTCAATTATTCAATCAGATAAATTAGGTGTGAGTATGGGGCCCGTTCTCCGTATACAGTCAGAAGATATGCGTAAGCATAGGGCTCTATTGGCTGAAGAAGAGGGGATGAAGGCGCCCGTCAAATTATTATTCCCCTTGGTGGCCTTTATTTTTCCAACCACCTTTGTTGTGATATTTGCACCTATGGTCATTAAAATGATGCTATGAAAGCGAGTCTTAAAATTCTAAATGGCGTCGATAAAGGGCGTGAGTTCTGGATGGACTCCAGCATGAATGTCGGTCGTAGTAGCGATAATGATATTATCTTATCTGACGAAACTGTTTCTCGTCAGCATGTCCAAATTATAAAAACAAAATCAGGTTATGGCCTCAAGTCCTTGTCTCCTAAGGATAATGTCAAGGTTGATGGCGAAGCGGTGGGCACGTGTTCTTTGGGAGGGCGTCATAAAATCCAGGTAGGCCGTGTGCTGATGCGCTTTAAACTTACAGACCCTGCTTTAAAAAATTCAGCAGCTAGCTCCACAAGGGAGCCTGTTGTATCTTCTCCGTCTGGCAGATCTACTGCTAGTGGAGCCTCGCAGCAACGCAGTGGTGTCTCTCAACGAAGCGGAGTTGTCGTAGGGAGTGCGGCCTCACAGCATGAGGGTGTTGCTCTCGGTGCTAGTGGTGCATCCCAAAGTGGTGTGGCTGTCCCTGTGGAAAGTGAAAGTCAAGGTGATGTTCTTGAAGCTCCATCTAAGTTTTCACCGGTCATTTTGATTAAGATTCTTTTTTTTATTGGTGTGGCTTATGCTGCCTGGCATGTTCTTACTAATATTGAAGAAATAGAGATGGACCCTATTATTTTGCCCTATAAAGCAGGTGAGGAGCATTTGATTGACCTTACGCCTTACTTGAATAGGGTGAGAGCCAAAGCTCTCCCAAGTAAATTGAAGCGTAATAATTCTCAATTAATGCGAGTCAAGCTTACGGATCCTCCTTTGTGGATTTTATGGCTTAAGACTTTGGAACAGGGTGACTGTACTGTGGATATACTTGACTCCAACAATCAATTATTGCTTAAGTTTAAATTTCTTATTAAAGGGGAAGTTGACCCTGAGGCAGATCGTTTTTTGCGCATGGAACTAAGTGAGAAAGATCGGTTGGCTCGTGCTAGGGAGCTTATGGCACGTGCGGCCATTATAGAGCAAGAAGAGCCTTATGCTGCAGTGGAATTCTATCAGGAGGCTCTAGACTATATCGAAACCGTCAATACCTCGAGTCCGCTTTACTTTGATTGTCGTGAAAAACTTAAAGAGCCAGAAGCTGCTTTGGATGCTCGCTTAAAAAACTTGTGGTCTGAAGCTAATCACTATCGTAAGAATAAATCTTACCGAGAAGCTCTTGGTTTTGTTGAACAGATCCTAGGCTTGGTGAGTGACCCGGCGAGTTTGGATCATCAGCGAGCACTTATTCATAAAAAGTATATCCTCAGAAACATCAAGAAGTAATCATTTATGTACCTACAGATATTATTTGGACAGAAGCGCTCACTAGAAGTTAG
This sequence comes from Planctomycetota bacterium, assembly GCA_015231345.1. Lineage (GTDB taxonomy): Bacteria > Planctomycetota > JADGBV01 > JADGBV01 > JADGBV01 > JADGBV01. The sequence continues at coordinate 3,871 of JADGBV010000113.1, read as the reverse complement.
TGATGATTTTATGGCCACTTTTGGTCGCGATGAAGAGGCGGATATTACTCTTGATAGTGGTGAAGTCTCTCGTCAACATGGAGAGTTTTACTGGGATCAAGGTGTACTTGTTGTGCGCGACTTGGGGAGTAAGAACGGTGTTTCTGTCAATAATGTGAAGGTGGAAGAGCTAGCTTTAAAGGTCGGCGACATTGTTAAGGTTGGTAAAGTAATTGCCTTTCAAGTTGTAGATAGCCCTGATCCCGTTGCTGATGATCTGCAACAAGGTAATGTTGCAGCTCCCATACAAGATGCTGAAATAATAGCAGATGATGTTCCGGTGGAAGAGTTAGCGCTTCGGCGTAGTTCTGAAACCATGGTCTTGCCAAAGGTTCAAGAGGAGCCTGAAAAAGAAGAACGCAATTTAATGCCAATACTCACTGGTTTGGGGATTGTGGTTATTTTGCTTCTTGGTTACTCTGTCATACAACCTTCGGAGGATGTTGAGGATCCATCTGAGGTGAAGGAAGTTTACGGACGTACAGAGTACCGAGCTTCATTGAATGAAGGCGTTCAGGCTTTTAGAGAAAAGAGGTACGCAGATGTCGGGCGTTTGATGGATAAACCCATTGAATTATACGACGATAACGATACCGCCCATATTCTCGAATCTTTAAGTTTGGAATGGATCAAAAAAGGCGAAGGTTACGAGAAGCTTAATTGGCGGAAGGCTGAAAGTCTTTGTCGGGAGCTTCTCGATGTGCCACTAAAAACTAAGTCTGCAACCCAATTGGCAGAAGATCTCTTGGGGTGGATTAAGCGCGAAGAGCCTAATATGGCAATCATTCAGAGAATCAGAAGCGATGTAGAGGAGGAGCTTTTTGATTCCGCCATAGTGAAACTATTAGATTTGCCTGAGAATTCCCCTTTACGCATCCATTACTCCACTGAGCTTGGTGAGATTGAAGTCGCGTTCTGGGACAATCACATGGCCAGTCACGATAGAGCTGTGCGAGGTCAAGATTGGCAAGCGGCGATCAATGCTCTTGAGGTGATGCGCATTAACCCGAAGCCCGGCCTTGATATTGAAGATATGCAAGCGGCTTATCGTCTCAATATTAGAGATAAATCGCGAGTGAAGTCAGCGAGGTCACGCTTGGAAGAAGGAAGGTTTGAAATGGTTCGACAAATGCTTTCCGATATATCTGTTCATTCTCCTTATTATGAAGATGCCGAGAAGGTTTTGGAGCGTGCTCAGGAATCTTCTGAGAGGATTGAACTCAACCGTCTCTACCGAACAGGGGCTGGCGAACAAGCCATTGAATATGCGCAAAAACACTTTCCTGATGAGAAAAGTTTTGTTACCAAGGTCAAAGGGCTGATTACGCTACTGAAATTGGCCAATGGCATGATTGCGCAGGGCACACCTGAAGATGTCGGTGTTTATTGTCGGCAGATAATGGATAAGGAGCCTAGTTCTAAGAATTACTATCATAAGAGGGCTCAGGAGTTATTAGATGAATGGGCTTCACCTCAATCTGTGGCAGAGAGTTTTGTTCGTAGAGGAAATGCAGCTTTGCTAGATGACGACTTAGCTGAGGCTGTGAAGTTCTTTTCTAAAGCCAAACAGTTAGACGAAACCATTGGTGCTGATGAATTAAAATCACTAGATAAGAAAGGCTGGTCGTTTTATAATAAAGCCCTTGTGGCAGCTGGCAAAAATGAAATGATGACTGCCAGGCAATATCTTAAATCTGCTCGGGATTATGCGGCGAAAGACAGTGTTTTGTATCAGAGAATCGTGAATTTTGCTGAGAAGCATCAGTTTAAATAGCTTCCCTCTAAACCTCTTTTCTTCTTAAATAGCTTCCCTTGAGCTCTTTTGGCAGCATAGGCCCCCCGTGATATGCTGCCTCAAAAAAAACTCAGTGATGAAAAACCTCGTATGTCGTTTCTTGGCCTAAGAGAAGATCGATTTCAGCTTGGGTTTCCTGACGTTCTTTTAAAGCTAGCCAGCCTTCCCAGTCATCGAGATTTTTCCAGCTACTGATAACCAGGTGTATATGATGGCTGGAAACTTTCTTAAGGGTTTCGCCAGAGATATAGCCAGGTTGCTGCACAGCTAGTGAGCGCATTTTGATGAGCAGCTTATTTAGCTGAGGGTTAACTTTATCGGGAACTTCCCGGTGGATGAGTACTCTTACTGCCACATATGCTCCTTAGTAAATCCTAGGGTGTGATTATAAGAAGCTTTGACGCAAAAAAAGGAAAATCTGCGAAGAATTTAATAAAAAAAGGGCAGGAAGCCATGCTTCCTACCCTTCAAATTCAAGTTACTGAATAATAACTTATTTTACTGTATTCATGTGCTCGATAAGTTCAACAACTTTGTTTGAGTAACCCCATTCGTTGTCGTACCAAGAAACAACTTTTACGAAGTTGTCATTTAGAGCGATGCCTGCATCGGCGTCAAAGATAGAAGTTCTGGCGTCGCTGATGAAGTCGTTAGAAACAACGGCGTCTTCAGTGTAACCTAAGATGCCAGCCATGGCGCCTTCAGAAGCTTCTTTCATTGCGCTTTTGATGTCTTCGTAGCTTGCGCCTTTGTCCAAGCGAACAGTCAAGTCAACAACTGAAACGTCAGGAGTAGGAACGCGGAAAGCCATACCTGTAAGTTTGCCATTAAGCTCAGGAATTACTTTTCCTACAGCTTTAGCAGCACCAGTTGAAGAAGGAATGATGTTTTGGCCAGCGCCACGTCCACCACGCCAGTCTTTGGCAGAAGGTCCATCAACTGTTTTTTGAGTTGCAGTTGTAGCGTGAACAGTAGTCATAAGGCCTTCTACGATGCCCCATTTGTCATTAAGTACTTTGGCGATAGGAGCCAAGCAGTTAGTTGTACAAGAAGCGTTAGAAACGATGCTCATGTCAGCTGTGTATGAGTCTTGGTTAACACCCATAACGAACATAGGAGTTGCGTCTTTAGAAGGTGCAGAAAGAACAACGCGTTTTGCGCCAGCTTGAATGTGTGCTTCGGCTGTTTCTTTAGTTAGGAACAAGCCTGTTGATTCAACAACGTATTCTGCGTCAACTGCATCCCATTTAAGGTCTGCTGGGTTTCTTTCAGCTGTTACGCGGATAGAATTTCCGTTTACAACAAGTGCGCCATCAACAACTTCTACAGTGCCGTCGAATTTGCCGTGAGTAGAATCATAAGTAAGCATGTATTTCATGTACTCAACGTCGATCAAGTCGTTGATGCCTACAATTTGAATGTTAGGGTTTTTTACCGCTGCACGGAAAACAAGCCTTCCGATACGGCCAAAACCATTAATACCGACTTTGATAGCCATTGGTGAAACTCCAAAAAAAGGGAACAGAGATTGTGTTTTGTCTGGCTGAGTTGAGCCAAACATTCTGCAGGTTAATAGGACATCTTCTGAGTCAATCTCAAATAGTGTGTTAAATTTGTGTGAGGGTTTTTGCTGTGAGGTGATTATATGCCTCGAATTTCAACGAGGAGACCGGCGTATCTATGGATGTCTTTGTTTTTTAGTTATTTAAGAGGATTTTGAGGGCTAGAATAAAAGCTTTGGGCCCCGACTTGACCATGCTAGGGCCCCTATACATTGCCTCTCCCGCAACATTGAGCCTAGCTCAAAACAGCGGCGATCTTTGACAATAGATGACAGTAGAAATGCAAGGAATGTGAACCTCAATTTCAAAGAAATTGGAGTAATCAACCTGAGTGATATTATTTTCAATATCACTTAGATCAAATAATAATGAAACAGGAAAATTAAACTCAACAAAAGGGTTTGATCCTGGCTCAGAACGAACGCTGGCGGCGTGGATCAGGCATGCAAGTCGCACGAGAAAGTACCTTCGGGTA
>JADGBV010000112.1 GCA_015231345.1 Planctomycetota bacterium | reverse complement strand
TGGTTTCACCTTTTTTCATGCAAGTATTCTTTGTATTCTAATTGCTGGAGTCAGCATTTTAGGAGACCTTGCTGAATCCATGTTTAAACGAGAGCTTGATGTAAAAGACACCGCAAATGACATCCCCGGATTTGGCGGAACCTTAGATATGATTGATTCTATCCTTATGAGTCTCCCCGCCGCATATTGGTATGTCATACTTATAAGCATTTAAAGTGCTTCCCTTAAACACACGTCCAATCCCATGAATTTTAATTTTTTAATTAGCTCACTTTTTATCTTAGCACTCTGCTTCACAGCCGAAGCAAGGGATCTGACAACAGACATTAAAACAAAAAAATGCCTGTACGAATTTTATACAAAAGAAAATGAGCACTTTGACGGATTAGATGAAATTAAACACGGTGAGTTTAAAATCATCTCTGGCAGCTCTGAGCTCATTTCAGGGAATTATTGGCACGATAAAAAAGAAGGAGCTTGGCTTAGCCTTTACGAAAATGGCGCTCGAAAACTCAAGGAGCACTTTAAAGACGGCTTAAAAGAAGGGCCTGCCACCGCTTGGTACCCTGGAGGGCAAGTTAAATATACGAATTCTTATATGCAAAATTTAAAACACGGATTGGCTAAATCCTATTTCGAAAACGGGAAATTAAAAGCTTCTGGAAATTGGATCGAAGGCTCTGAAGAAGGGGACTTTTTCACTTGGCACGCTAATGGAGAAATGGCAAGTAAAAAACAATTTGCCATTGGTGTACTCAATGGCAACCATACGGTTTGGGATAATCAGGGCAGAGTTTTATCCAATAAAATCTATTATTATGGCCGAGAACTCAGGCTCCTAGTTAAGCAGGAAAAATATGCCAGCAGCAACATGAAGCTTGCTTATGGATATTATATCAACGCACAACAAAAAGAAGTCAAACACGGTAAATATCAGAAATGGTTTCCTAATGGAGAGATTTGGCTTGAATGTTTATATAAGCATGATGAACTCCATGGCAAATGGCAGTACGGCAAAAAAGATGGTTTACACTGCCGAATCGAGCATTATTCCCAAGGAAGGAAGCACGGCACCTTTGAGTGGTTTCACCAAGGTCAATTAACACGCATGGAAATTTGGAGTAATGGCACTAAGGTTCATGAAAATTTGCACCCATAATTGCCCTTGGCCCTCTTAAAACATATCTTATTATTAACTTTTCCTTTATTATCTTTAAGTATCTAGAAATGCTATCCAGCACCCATTCAAAGCATATTTCTTTACCTATGGTATTCTTAGGTTTAGGGAGCAACTTAGGAAACCCTGCATGGCATATCAAAAAGGCCCTCGGCACCATTGATAGGAATATAGCCAATGGAGAACTGAAATACTCTTCTTTTTTCCATTCCCCTCCCTTAGAAGGTAGCCCCCCACAAGACGATTTTACAAATGTAGTCTGCTCTTTTGCGACTCACCTCTGTCCCGACGATCTACTTGAGGAGTGTCAGAAAATTGAAAATAACCATGGTCGAACACGTGAAGTCCACTGGGGCCCTCGCACCCTCGATATCGATATTCTCCTATATGGTAATCTTGTGCGCAAAAAACCACACTTAACTTTACCCCACCCCCATATGCACAGTCGAGAGTTTGTTCTTGTTCCTCTCATAGAAATAGCCCCCCGACTCATATGCCCAGTCACCAATTTGCCATACGCAAAGCACCTTAAAAAACTTAAAAACTCATCACCTTCTCTTCAAACAGTATGATCGTCTTAGACACAATTCTCGCCGTTCAAAACGCCTTAGAAAGCTCACGCCAATCAGGAAGTGTTGGTTTCGTGCCAACCATGGGCTGCCTCCACGAAGGGCACCTCTCTTTAGTCAAAAAATGTATGGATGAGTGCGATACAACCATCGTATCCATTTTCATTAATCCGACTCAATTTAATGATCAACAAGACTTCGACACATATCCAAGAGAAACAACAGCTGATTTAAAAATGCTCGAAGAGCTTGGCGTGGACATGGTCTTCCTTCCCAATGCAGAAGATATCTTCCCCAAAAACTGTGAAATATCTGTTGTGCCGGGTAAATCTGCTGAAACACTCTGTGGGCTCAGTCGTGGAGGACATTTTCGCGGCGTTCTTACAGTGGTGGCGAAACTATTCAATATTGTCCAGCCTCATATCTCTTACTTTGGAGCCAAAGATTATCAGCAATTTTTGTTAATCTCTAAAATGGTCTCTGACCTCAATTTCCCCATTGAACTTCGTTTGGGCGATACGGTTCGCGAAGAAGATGGCTTGGCTATGAGTAGTCGTAATAACAATTTAAGTGTTTCGGAGCGAGAAGAAGCCCCCATACTTTATCAAGCTCTTGAGTACGGAGAAAAACAAATACGCAAAGGCGAACCTAATGCACTGAAAGTCATAGAGGCGATGATGACCATGATAATCGAAAACAGCTCATTCAGCATCGATTATTTATCTATCGTTGACCCCGTCACGCTGGAAGATGTTTTAGAATCAAGCCCAGCCAAGGCGTGCTTAATCGCCATCGCTGCAAATATAGGCACCACCAGACTCATAGATAACATCTTGCACCTACCAAGTAAGTGAGATCGGTTCTTTTTAAAATCCCTTTACCCGAATTTTTAGGGCTTGGCGAGGGCATTCCCGTATTTGGTTACGGGCTAATGATATTACTCGCGTGGCTCACTTCTGACTACTGGGCGCGCAAAAGAGCTGAACAGTTTTCCATTGAAGGAGAGCACGTCCAGAGCATAACAATTTCTGCTCTTGTTGCTGGCATTATTGGAGCCAGGCTCACCCACTTCATTCTTTACCCCGATGGCTATGAGAGCTTTATTGATTTTTTTAAAATCTACGAAGGGGGACTTGTTTTATACGGTTTTTTAATCACGACTCCAGCGATCATTTACTACAAACTGCGCTCCTACAAAATAAGCTGGAACCAGTTTTTTGTTATTTTTGCGCCTGTTATTCCCTTAGGCATTGGCATTGGCCGTTTAGGTTGCTTCTTAAATGGATGCTGCTATGGCACACATTCAGATATGCCGTGGTGTGTGCACTTCCCCCAAGGCTCATTAGCCCATTCCATTGAGGGATTATCTCGCCACCCTTCACAAATTTATGCTTTTTTTCTTGGCCTAGGGCTTAGTATAATCCTCGCTAAGACTGAAACTCTTTTACCAAAACCAAAAGGGATCTACTTAGCACTATCATTTTTATTTGGGTATGGATTGATACGCTTAATTGAGGAAAATTTCCGAGGGGATACACCGGCGCATGTAGGAGGAATTCTTACAGCGGGTCAAGGGATCAGTATTTTACTCATGCTAAGCGCCTGCATTACCTTTGTCGCACTCAAATTCCGCCGAATTCATGAATAAATACTCTAGTGCAATTATCATGCTTGCCGCGAGCTCTATCACGGCAGAAGAAGTGTCCATCGCATTTCCAGAGCAAAGCTATTCAATCCGTGATGTCATTGAAAGAATTGAAGAAGAAACGCCCTATGTCATCACTCTAGCTTTTGCTGATCATGCTAATATGAGGAAAAGTCTTGCCTCGAGTTACAAGCTGACAGACATTTTACATTGGATTTCTCGTTATTTTGACGAGCACAACAATCAGATGATCACCTACACCATAAAAGGTCATAAGATTGTTTTTCAAGAAACGAGTTCATTAGACACAAAAGGAAAAGAGCGCATCTTAAATCAAAAGCTAAGGCTTGCTGGTAGAGATATGACCATTGGCGAAGCCATGGAAGTCGCTGAATCTCAAATTGCCCAACGCATTGTCATGCCTATGGAAGATAGAGCTGCATTAAAAGCTGATTACAATTACGAGTGTAGCTTGGAAGAATTTATCGATGAAATTCGTCGCTATTATAAAGAGAGAAATCATCAATACTTAAGTTATGGCATTTCTCAAAACGTCATACTCTTTCACCAAGCTGGTCGTACAAGCCATCGTCAGTTACGTTTTGAACTCCTCGACGACCTCAAAAAACCATCTTTTTCTGAGGAACCACAAAAAACAGCTCCCAAAAAGCAAGTAGTCAAAACTCGCAAAGCCATCCCCGCTGAACCATTAGCTTTCACCTATCCCGGAAAAGAAGAACGTAAAAGTATCAAAGCTCAAAAACCTATACCACAAAAAAGTCCAATTAAGAAAAAGCTCAAAAAGGAGAAGCCGTCACTTTTTCCAGCGCGTTTCGACAAAGTTGAAAGAGCCTCCCTACTTACATTTCTAGCCCCCAAAAACACACATAACTTTGTACGCGCCATCATTAGGCCCCACAACCGGGAGGCTAGTTTCGAAAAGTTAATCGAGAGAGTCTCCCCCTACCTCACACCTTCAAAAGGCTATGAACTTTGGCAGCACAATGTACTTAGCTTAGACTTGAATCATCCTCTATCTGAGTATCAAGTTAATCAATACATCAAAAGACTAGAAGAATCGTGGCTGCATCAAGTGCGTAAGCGCAATATCAAAGTCACAGAAAAATCAGTCAAAAAGCGTAACTGGAGCTTCTACCTTGATTCTGAACTTGGCGTTGGCAATGGTGTCACACGAGTTGGAGACCACCCCGCAAAAAAAGGTTTAAACGAACAAGCAGAGTGGCTTAAAGCTGAAGTTGGCACAGAATACACTTATCGCCCCATTGGCCCATGGAGTTTTCATTATGGCGCTTTTGTGGACAAAACCATTGCGAAAGGTGATATTGGAGATGCCTTACAACAAGGTTCCATCGGCCTAAGCATGAAAGGGAATCGTCTTGTTGGCCAGTCGAGCATTCGAGCGATTTCTCCTTACGCACAATATATTTATGAGTCAGACTTTATGTCAGGCAGTTCCCTTCAAGCTCATAGCCTCGCTGTGATCGGAAGTCAATTTCATTGGAAAGATGGTCAATCCTTCTTAGGTTTTGAGAAAACCTTAGCAGATACGGATTTGTTTTTAAGCATAAATCAATGTGACGACCACGAATCTTTAGATATTCCAGACCAAAACAACAGAGACCGAGTATCCTTGGGTTTACTTCATAATTACGCTCTCGTCAGTAGCCTAAGTCAAGGCTACCAAGGCCCTAATATGCAAGCGGGTCTCATTCATAGAAATTCTGATTCCGATTATGAACAAGGCCTTGAATTTCGCTTTCAACTTGGTTATAACATTAAGTGGAATAGTCTATTATGGCAAAACAGCATTTCTTATATGCATTGGGGGCGCAGCGATTCCATAAAGGAGCTCAGTGCCGCGAGTCAAATCGAAGCTTCACCTTGGAACGACAATCAAGTTTACTATGGTAAATTAGCCTACGAAGATAGCAGCAGTGATGATAAGTTAGCCGACTATACCAATAGCAACATTAGCATAGGGGTGACATTCAAATGGTAAAAACAACAATACTAACCCTCCTCTGTGTCTTTTCCTTATCTCTCGAAGCCCTAATTGCCTCACCTCTTGTTATTGTGCAAAGGGAAAATGGACACCCAAGAAACGCTGAAAGTATATCGGCAGGAGAACAATTTGAGTGCCTCACTCAAATTACAATTAACACTGACTATTGCCAACTTTCCTTATCTTCAGGCACCATAGGTGTCCGTCTTTCTCCTCATGAGTTTTTTATTGCTGAGGGAACCCTTAAAGTTGTAAAAGTCAAAGAGCTCCCATATGGAAAACGTGTCCCTCTCACCACAATTAAGTTCTTAAGAGGAAGCCTCACTCCCTTAGGCGAAGAGACTCTTAGCATTCAAGCTGATGGTCATGTTAGACTTTATAAAAAAGAGAATAGTGGCATGGGCTCTATCGTCATTGATTCAAGAAAAATACGTTTAGAAGCGAATCACCTTCTTGTGGCTTTGAATAATCACTATTATGTTTTAAAGAAAAACGAAGGGGCTTTTAGCACGAATGAAATCGTGTCTCTTAAATTCCCTCATTTATTAAAAATCTCCCGTATTATTAAAGATTCAAAACCGGCAAAATCAAGCCGTTCACAAGACCTCCAAGCCTTCGTGGATAGCGAAGCTTTTCATTTAGAACGTAAACTTTCTCAGGCCCAAGCAAGGCGACATAGCCACTAAATCATGCAACTCTTAATCATAACCATACTACTAGCTCTTGTCGCTGGATACCTCCTTTTCAAAATCTACAATATCCTGCTATCGCTCTTCCTTAAAAAGATGAATTGGGAACTCAGCGACTTGAAGGATTACACTGTTACACCAAAAGTACAAATGTACGATAAAATCGCAGGATTCATTCTTTTTATCGCCATCGTCTATAGGGTGCTTAATACATGAAAAAAGTCATTCTTTTATCTCTCCTAGTGCTGAGCTCATGCGTATATGACGATCATGTCTCTTACCGGCAAGACTCTGAATTTCTTTTTCCCACTGGTGCACTGCAACATCATAGCCAATACTCTCAGGTAAGTTTCCGCCATTTGGCCGATTCTGTCAAAAAGAATGCTGTCCCTGCTGGTCACAACTTATACCGTGAAGGTATGCTCACGATAACGGGCAAAAAGGAGCGAAAAAAATATAATTTTGAGTTCAAATACAATGACCTAGAAGACTGGTCTTTGCTTTTAACTAACATTGAAAGCGCCAGTCGCGAAATTTCACTGCACAAAAATCATCTTGGCCTTACATTCCAACAAGTTCCTAGAGATTTATTTCTTCAGGGTGAAGATGATAAAATATGGCAACACATGAGTCAAAATTACTGGCATCGTAAACTCAAGCGTATTATAGAAGCCCTTCTCTCCCCGCATATCGATCCTTCTTATAACTGGAGCGAAGAAGCCGACGGACTCAAATATTACGTTATAACACGTATAGAAGAGCAAGGCTTACAGCATATCAAACACCAGGTTTATCTCCATAAAAAAGGAGGGGTTCTCACTCGCTATATGAAAAATGGTCTCGAAGAAGAGAATTTAGAAGATTTAAAGTACTCACATTATAAAGAATACGGCCCTTCTTTTTTACCTACGCGAGTTTATATAAAATACCCAAAGCACGGCATGCGTGTGGATTTAGATATAACAGGAACTCAAGTCAACAAAAGCACTCGTAAGCCAAAAGCCTTTAAGAAAATTTAGCTTATATCGGGCGCATTATGGGTTATATTCTCAACGCCTTATTTATTGTAATTTACACCCTACTCGTCTCAAGATTTGGGCCATATCTTGAGTGGAACGACATTAAACCAGAGTTTTTTTTACCTCTGGCTTTAATTTATTTCCATCATAGTAATAGTACAATCGTTTTATTGCTTGTTTTTACATGCGGGCTTTGCTCGGACCTACTCGGTGGGCATCAATTTACTCAACAAGGCCTTTTTTTCAGTGCTCTTTTTCTCATCATCCACAAAGTTCAAATGACATCATTTTTTAATTGGTGCTTCATTTATTTACCTACAGTTTTCCTTTTGAGTTGCCTAAATATCTGCTGGGAATATCTATTTGCTGGGCATCAACTCTCTTTTGCCATTATTTTCACAAGCGCTTTCCTCACAACCACATATAGCCTTCTCTTATTCTATTTCGCCAAACTCATACGTTTAGGTTGGTACTGCCAATCTCAATCAGTCTCCTTAGGTGTGATTAATGGCTGAAACAAAAGAACAATACAACACACGTTTTTTTGCTATCCTCTGCCTCTTTTTTGCTTTTGGAATACTCATTACTTGCAGATTATTTCAATTACAAATCTTAAACCACCAAGATAATACTGAAAAATTAGATAGGAAGCTCACTCAAGTCACTCGTTCTTTATCCGGGCGGGGCAGCATCATTTCAAAAGATGGCCAAGTATTGGCTCAAGACACCCCCTGCTTTCAATTAGCAGTCACACTCAAGGATTTATACCTGGAGATAGGCATTATTGAAGAGCTCGATTATTACCTGAATTACAAAAGTTACCGCTATAAAAAACTACGGGCTCAGGGCTTACAAAAACCCAGCAAGGAGGAATTAGTTACAAAAATTAAAAACCTAGGTGCCCGACTGGAAAAAGAAGCACTTATTAATGACCTTTCACATTACTGTTCGGTTAATCGAACTCAAATTATCAACGAGATCAAAAAGTGCATGCTAAACTGCATGAAAGAATGGGCTTATCTGTCGACGCAACAGATAACAAACATCTACTTAGACGAAGGCGGTGCCTTTCGTATCATGCAAAACCCAGACCGCTACGCTGGCTTCTCATGCCAACAAAGCTCCATTCGCCATTACCCCCAAAAAGAAATCGCCTCACACATTGTTGGCTATATGGGCCAGCTAAATAGTAGAGATTACAATGTACTACGCATCATGGGCTACTATCCCAAAAAAGAAGGGAGTATCAAACCCATCATTCTTAACCCAGCAGAGATTAAAAATTTATCATGGGTCCGTAATTTCCAAGTGGGAAAATCTGGCACAGAGTACATCCTAAATAATACTTTACGCGGTCAACTCAGCGAACACCGTATCATAAAAGGCAGTGACAACCCTGATGGTTACAGGTACCAGGCCAAAGATGGCAAAGACGTACCTCTAAGTATTGATGTCAGCTTACAAAAAGTAACCCGAGAAGCATTTGGCTCTCATATTGGCTCAGCTGTTCTATTAGATCTGGATACAGGTGATGTTCTGTGCTCAGTCTCCCTTCCCTCATACGACCCCAATATATTAACGCCTCCCACGTCAATTAATTTCAACACCTATGCTAATACAAACCCTGGGGTTTTTCTTAACAGGTGCCTAGCAAATCACTACCCCTTCGGAAGTGTCTTTAAAATCATCACGGCTGTGGCTGGACTAGAAGAGAATATCATCACTCCTCATAGCACATATCATTGTCAAAAAGTTCACGGAAGAACCAAACTCAAATGCTTGGGTTACCATACAGATATTGATGTTCAAACAGCCCTGATGAAATCCTGTAATATTTATTTCTATGAAACGGCTCTTAATTTAGGCATTGTCAAACTCCATAATTGGGCTAAACGATTTCATTTAGGACAAAGTTTAGGCACTGGGTTTCCTTATGAAAGAAATGGAGTGATTCCAAGTCGCCTATATAAAATGCGCGTCAATCGTCTTGGAGAACCATGGTATCCAGGAGACACGTGCCATACAGCCATAGGCCAAGGCTATCAATTAGGCACCCCACTCCAAGCAGCCGTCGTCACAGGATTATTATCAAGGCCTCAAGGTATCATTCGCCCTCATTATTGGCCAGTAAAAAATAGAGACCGCTTAACTTTAGACATCAAAGAGATCAATAGGGAAACTGTCAAAACAGGTTTATGGCGTGTTGTCAATCACCCCAAAGGCACCGCTTACCGCAGCCGCTCTGAAGTTCTTGAATATGCAGGAAAAACAGGCACCGCCGATGTTTACAAAAAAGAACCTCATGCTTGGTTTGCTGGATTCGCCCCCTTTCATGAACCTAAAGTGGCAGTAGCTGTTATTGTCGAAAATGGAGGCCATGGTGGTGATGAAGCTGCCCCCATTGCAAAGCTTTTGCTTGAAGCCTGGCATAAAAAATACGTCGAGGTAGCTCCATGATGAGCAGGAGCATAATCCAGCCAACACAAGGGCATAACGCTCAATACTGCCGCGTAAGAATATCAAAATAAACTGAACATGAGTTTACCTGAGTCACAGAAACCCATTGCTTTTATACTGATCATTTTGCTCAGTATTGGCGCATTCATTTTTCGCTATCAAAGCATTGAGAGCATGCCAGTTCATCATGATGAAGCCAATCAAATCATCAAAACAGGCAAATTACTTGAAAAAGGCCTCTATCACTACGACCCCCACGAACATCATGGGCCAAGCTTGTATTATGGAACTCTGCCTTTTTTATGGGCTTCTGCTAAAACAAAACTTGCCGAATGTGATATTCAGCATTTTAGAATCCTCCCTCTTCTTTGCGGTGTCATACTAATCCTGCTAAG